>RGAU01000032.1 GCA_009919975.1 Gammaproteobacteria bacterium | reverse complement strand
CTGCGCTACTGTTCCCCGGTGACTTACATGCGGCGCCGGGCCACGGAGGATGTGGAAATTGCTGGGCAGCGGGTTCGCGCCGGCCAGCGCGTGGTGCTGTACTATGGTGCGGCCAATCGGGACGAGCGGATCTTCGCCGATCCGCACCGCTTCGACCCGACGCGCAATCCCAATCCGCACCTGGCCTTTGGCGGGGGCACGCACGTCTGCCTGGGGCAGCACGTGGCCCGGATCGAGATTGATCTCATGCTTCGAGAGGTGGTCACGCGCATGCACGATATCGCCCTGGCCGGGGAGCCGGAATGGCTGGCATCAAATTTCATTTCTGGCCCCCGGGTATTACCGGTAACCTTTCGTGGCTGAGGCCTCGGGGGATCAGCTTGCCGCGCTGCGGGAGCGCCTGGATGCCCTAGATGGGGCCTGGCTGGCGGTCCTCGCCGAGCGCTTCCAGGTCACGCAGCAGGTGAGTGCTTTGAAAGCGAAGGGGCAGCTACCCCTTCGCGATCCCGCTCGGGAAGCGGCCCAGCTGGCGCGGATCGAGGCCGAGGCCGAAGCCCACGGTGTTCCGCCCGCGCTGGCGCGGAGGCTTCTGGAGCATATCCAGGCGCAGGTGGTCGCCGACCATGCCGCCTTTCAGCGAGCCCAGGCGGGCGACGCTTCTTAACGTTTATTGTCTTGCACGGGCCTAACGCGTTGGAGTTTCTGTGATGGCATCCGTGCCCGACCCCGCCGTGCTCACGGCCGCCTTCCCAAGCTTGCCCCGCGCCCTAAAGCGCGAGATGCGCTCCAATCACGCCGGGGAGCTGGGCGCCGTGTGGATCTACCGGGGCGTGCTTGAAGCAGGCCTGCCTCCGGCAGGGAAAACGCGCCTGGCCCCGCTATGGCGGCTGATGGGGTTCGGGCTGGGATGCCTGCCGGCGCTCCTGTCCCCGGCGGCCGTGTACCGAACCATTGCCGCGGTGGAAGCGTTTGTGGACCGTCACTACGGCGATCAGCTGGCGGCGCTTTCGGGGCAACGGGCCTTCGAGCCTCTAGCGGCGGTGCTCGGGCAGTTCCGTGCTGAGGAGTGCGCCCATCGGGATGAGGCCCAGGCCAAAGGGCCTGCTCGCGCTGGCGGTCCGTGGGCAGCGCTGGTGTTTCAGGGCTCAGCCCTTGGCGCCGCGCTGGCAAAGCGCATCTAGCCCCTGCCCGACGGGTCAGGCAAGCTCCCTAGAGAAATAACGGGGACAGCACGGGGAGAGGACCATGGGCGATTCCTACGAACATCTTCAAGTCAGCACGGCGGAGGGGGTGTGCACGGCAGTCATTGCCTCGCCGCCGATTAATCTTTTTTCTCTAGAACTTTTCGGAGAGCTAGCGCGCTTTGCGGAAGCGGTGAGCCAGGACGATGCGGTGCGGGTGGTTGTGTTGAAAAGCGCGAACCCCGATTTTTTTATCGCCCATTTCGATGTGGCGGCGATCCTCGAGATGCCCCGTAACCCGACACCGCCGCGCTCCGATCCGGCGAAAGGGCCGGCCAACGACTTTCACCGCATGTGCGAGACCTTTCGCACCATGGGCAAGGCCACCATTGCCCAAATCGAGGGCCGAGTAGGGGGCGGGGGCAGCGAACTGGTCTCCTCCTTCGATATGCGCTTTGGGGTGCGGGGGAAGACCCGTATCTGCCAGATGGAGGTGCCCCTCGGCATCATTCCCGGCGGTACGGGCACGCAGCGCTTGCCGCGGCTACTCGGACGAGGCCGAGCCCTGGAAGTGATTTTAGGGGGCGATGATCTCGATGCGGAAACGGCGGAAGCCTGGGGCTATCTCAATCGGGCCCTGCCGGCGGAGGAGATCGGCCCCTTTGTGGACCGCCTTGCCCGGCGCATCGCGAGCTTCCCGGCGCCGGCCATCGCGGCGGCGAAGGCAGCCGTGAATGCCGCAGAGCGACCCCTGGCAGAGGCGCTAGCGGAGGAAGCCTATCTCTTCCAAACCCTCCTCGCGACGGAAGAAGCGCCCCGAAACATGACCCGGTTCCTCGCCCGTGGGGGGCAAACGGTGGCCGGGGAGCTTGAGGTCGGATCCCTCGCGGGTACCCTCGGGCAGGGGGATGACGGCCTTGCCTAGCCCGGCGCCGCTCTACGGCGATGCCCTGGCCCGGGTGCACGCCGACGGGTTTGAGGACGCCGCGCTCAAGGCCCTGCCAGCGCTACTTGCCCGGCTGAAGAAGGCGCCCCAGGGACCGATGCTTGAGCTGGGCAGCGGGGCCGGGGGGCTGCTCGCCGCTTTGCTGGCGGCGGGCTTTGTGGTTCAGGGGCTGGAGCCCTCGCAGGCCTTTCGCCGCCTGGCTCGGGCGCGTCATGGGGCCCTGCCCCTGCGCGCGGGAACTGCGGAGGCTGCGCCGAAGGGGCCCTGGGCCGCGATCCTCGCGATCGGTGAGGTGCTGAACTACTGCGCCCCTGATGGCGCCTTCGAGCCCTGGCCCGAGAAGCTGGCCCGACTGGGATCTCTTCTTGCACCCGGCGGCGTGCTGCTATTCGACCTCATGGTGCAGGGGCCCGAGCCTCTGGCAGGGGCGGGTTGGCGAGAAGATGAGCATTGGCTGGTAGCCCATCGATTTTCCGAACGGCGGGGGCGGGGACGGCGGGAGATCACGACCTTTTTGCGCCGAGGAAACAGCTGGATGCGACAGCACGAGGTTCATGAAGTGGTGATGCCGACGGTAGCTCAGCTCGAGCAGGCCCTTCACCGCGCTGGCCTGGCCTATCGCCTGGCGGCGCGCTGGGGACGACGCCAGCCACTTCCACCGCGCCGCCTTGCCGTGGAGGCCTGGCGACGTGGTTGAGACGACGCGCCGGGGGGTGGAGCGTTCCGTGGCGGGCTGGCGGGAGTGGATTCACCTTCCGGAGCTAGGCCTGGGCCCCCTGGTGGCCAAGCTGGATACGGGCGCCCGAACCTCAGCCCTTCACGCCGAGGATCTGAGCTTTTTTGAGCGTGATGGCCTTCGCCATGTTCGTTTTCGCGTTCCCCTGGTAGGGCGTCGCCCCTGCGCACTGGCGCAGGCGGAGGGCTGTCGGACCCTTGAAGCGCCGGTGCGGGGCTATCAGCGGGTGCGCAATTCCGGCGGCATCGACAGCGATCGCGTGCTCATCGAGACCCCCTGCCGCCTCGGTCCTTGGACCTTCCCGATCCAGCTGACCTTGGTGAGCCGGGCCCGCATGCAGCTTCCCCTTTTGCTTGGGCGGCGGGCCCTTGGGGGGCGCGTTTGGGTCGATTCCGCCCGGGCCTTTGCCCTCTCCCCACGCCGTTAAGCGGGGGGCGAAAAAAAAGGTTGTCACGGAGGCAAAAGGGGCGCAGATTCCGCGTTTTTTGAGGCCCCTCCCCATGACCACGGCGCGCAAAATTGCCGTTCTCTCTCGCAATCCCAAGCTCTATTCCACCCAGCGACTGGTGGAAGCCGGGCGGGCCCGCGGCCATCGCGTGGAGGTCATCGACACGCTGCGCTGCTATATGAACATGGCGACGGCGAAGCCCTCGATTCACTACCGGGGACGCTCCCTCGATGACTTCGACGCGATTATTCCCCGCATTGGGGCCTCCATTTCCTTCTACGGCGCTGCGGTGGTGCGCCAGTTCGAGATGATGGGGGTCTATTCCATCAATGAATCCGTGGCCATCACCCGCGCCCGGGATAAGCTCCGCTCCCTTCAGCTGCTGGCGCGAAAGGGCATCGGCATGCCCATTACCGGCTTTGCCCACTCGCCGGACGATATCCCCGACCTCATCAGCATGGTGGGCGGCGCGCCCCTGGTTATTAAGCTCCTCGAGGGGACTCAGGGCATTGGGGTGGTGCTCGCGGAAAACGCGACGGCGGCAAAAAGCGTGATCGAGGCCTTCATGGGCCTGAACGTGAACATCATGGTGCAGGAGTACATCAAGGAGTCCGAGGGCTCCGATCTGCGCTGCTTTGTGCTTGGCGATCGGGTCATCGCCGCGATGAAGCGCCAGGGCGCGCCGGGGGAGTTTCGCTCCAACCTGCACCGGGGCGGTACGGCCGAGCCGGTGCGCATTACCTCCGCCGAGCGGCGCGCTGCCGTGGGCGCGGCGCGCGCCATGGGGCTCAACGTAGCGGGGGTGGATATATTGCGCTCAAACCACGGCCCCCTGGTGCTGGAGGTGAATAGCTCTCCCGGGCTCCGCGGCATCGAAGCGGCTACGGGTCTCGATGTGGCTGGCAGAATCATCGAGTTTATCGAGCGCGAAGGGGCGCCGAACCGCACCCGAACCCGCGGCCGAGGTTAAGCGCCTTTCGGGCATGGACCTCAGGGTGGCCTGAGGTAGACTCCATCAACGGGCGCTGGAGGGAAACCCATGACCACTTCTACTGAATGCTCTCGCGAGGAGATGCTCGCGCTGCTCGACGCGCAGCGTGCCGCGGCTCTCGCCGATGCACCGGTGAGCCTTGCGCTCCGAAAGGATCGGCTCCGCCGCGCTGTCACCGTCTTGCTAGATAACGCCGATGACTTTTGCGAGGCCCTGCGGGAGGATTTTGGCCATCGCTCCGTGCACCAATCCCTGTTCACGGACATCGCCAGCAGCCTCGAGCCCCTGAAGGCTGCGCAGAAACACCTGGCGCGCTGGATGCGCCCGGAGCGCCGGAAGGCGAGCATGCCCTTCGCTCTTTTCGGGGCGAAGGCCCGGATCGAATACCAGCCCCTGGGCGTGGTGGGGGTGATCAGCCCCTGGAATTTCCCCATTCAGCTCACCTTTTCACCCCTCGCGGGCATCCTGGCGGCGGGGAATCGGGTGATGATCAAGCCCTCGGAATTCACGCCCCAAACCTCGGCGCTCATGGCCGAGGCCTTCGCACAGCAATTCGATCCCACGGAGATTGCCGTGGTACAGGGCGGGCCAGAAGCCGGGGCCGCTTTTGCGGGCCTGCCCTTCGACCATTTGCTCTTTACCGGCGCGACCAACGTGGCCCGGCACGTCATGCGTGCTGCCTCAGATAACCTCGTCCCCGTGACCCTGGAGCTTGGGGGGAAATCTCCCGTGGTGCTCTCTGATAGCGCGAAGCTCGAGCAAGCCACCCGGCGCCTGATGATGGGCAAAACCCTAAATGCTGGGCAGATCTGCCTGGCTCCGGACTACGTGATGGTGCCCGAGGGGCAGGTCGATGCCTTCGTGGAGGCGAGCACCGCCGCCGTGGGCCGGCTCTATCCGACGCTGTTGGACAACCCCGATTACACCTCCATCGTGAATCAGCGCCACTTTGATCGCCTCCAGGGATACCTTGAGGATGCGCGGGAGAAGGGCGCGACGGTGCTCGAAATCAATCCCGCCGGGGAAGATTTCCGGCAGCAGCCGCATCATAAGATCGCGCCGCATCTCATCCTCAATCCCACGGAAGACATGGCGGTGATGCAGGAGGAGATCTTCGGCCCTCTCCTGCCCGTGAAGACCTACCGGGCCTTCGATGAAACCATCGACTACGTAAACGCCCACCCCCGGCCCCTCGGTTTGTACTATTTCGGCGAGAAGGCTGAGGAGGAGCGGGCCCTGCTCGATCGCACCACCTCCGGGGGTGTGACCTTGAATGACGTCATCATGCACGTGTCCCAGGAGGACCTCCCCTTTGGGGGGGTGGGGCCCAGCGGCATGGGGGCCTATCACGGCTACGAAGGCTTTAAGACCTTCAGTCATGGCAAATCCATTTACCGGCAAAGCCGGCTGGATATGCATAGCCTGGGATTAGCGCCCCCCTGGGGCGATAAGTTCCTGCGTCTCCTTAAGGGACAGCTGAAGCCCTAGGGTTCGACGGTAGACAACGAGAAAAAACGAATTTTTGGCGGGGCCTTTCCCCGCCTGCTTGGGGAGAAATGCATGAAGCAGGTCGGCGAGACCTTTTCCGACGCCACCCGGCGCTACGTCTTGGGGGTGTTGGTCGTGACCTACACCTTCAATTTTATTGATCGCCAAATCCTCGGCATCCTTGTGGAGCCGATTAAGCGGGATTTGGGCGTCAGCGACACGGCCATGGGCCTGCTCACGGGCCTCGCCTTCGCGGTCTTCTATACTTTCATGGGGATCCCCATTGCCCGTATTGCCGATCGGACCAACCGACGAAATTTGATTGCCGCAGCGCTCGCGGTGTGGAGCTTGTTCACGGCGCTGCAGGGCTTTGCGCAGAACTTTATTCAGCTTCTGCTGTTCCGCATTGGGGTAGGGGTAGGGGAGGCCGGCTGTAGTCCTCCGTCCCATTCCATCCTTGCCGATTACTATCCGCCGGAGCGACGCGCCACTGCGCTAGGTATTTACGCCCTCGGCATTCCCTTCGGCGTGCTTTTTGGCTTCTTTGTCGGGGGCTGGATGGAGGAGTTTTTTGGCTGGCGCTGGGCCTTTGTGGTGGTCGGCATTCCCGGTCTTCTGCTGGCCCTTCTGGTGCGCTTTACGGTGAAGGAGCCGCGCCGGGGCATGTCCGAAACCATCCAGCCGGCAGCCGATGCGCCTCCCGCGGTGCAGCCCCCGGTGAAGGAAGTGATTGCCTATTTGCTGGCGCGCCGGTCCTTCATCCATATGGCCATTGGAGGGGGCGTGACTGCCTTTGTCGGCTACGGCCTCATCACCTTTGCCGCGGCCTTTTTCACGCGCAGCCACGGCATGAGCTCTGGGGAGCTGGGCACCTACCTGGGCCTGATCTTCGGGATTCCCGGAGGCATCGGCATTGCCCTAGGGGGGCGCCTTGCGGACTACTTTGGGGCCCGGGACCCCCGCTGGTATCTGTGGGTGGTCGCTGTCGGCTTGCTGATTTTGATTCCTTTTGCCCTGGCCGCCTACATGGTGCAGAGCGCGGGCCTTGCCCTGCTGCTTTTGGTTATTCCCGTGATGCTGGGCAACTTCTACCAGGCCACCACCTTCGCACAGACCCAAACCTTGGTAGGCGTGCGCATGCGTTCCGTGGCCGCGGCGATTTTGCTGTTTGTGCTGAATATGATTGGCCTGGCCTGCGGGCCCTCCGTGGTAGGGATTCTTTCCGACTGGCTGGCGCCGAACTACGGCGACGAATCCCTGCGCTGGGCGCTCTTCCTGTGCACCTTTGCGAACTTCTGGGCGGCCTTCCATTACTGGCGGGCCGGGGTGCACTTCCCGAGGGACCGGGCCCGGGCTGAAGCCTAGGGGATCGGCGGGCTACTTAAAGGCGGCGAGGGCTTCCCGGAACCGGATGTTCTCCGGCTCCAGCTGCACGGCCTTGAGGAGGTCTTCCCGCGCCGCCTTTTTGCGCCCAAGCTGTTCCTGGGCAAGGGAGCGGTTGAAGTACACCAAGGCGTTCCGGCCCTCGGAGTAAAAGAGGGCCTGATCGTAGTCGGCCATGGCTTCCGTGAAGCGCTTGAGGCGGACGAAGAGGTTGCCGCGATTGATGAGGGCGTGAATGAGCCCGGGGCTGAGCTCCAGGGCGCGGCTGAAGTCACCGAGGGCCCGTTCGGCCCGGCCGCTTTGACCATAAAGAATGCCACGGTTAGTGAAGGTGGCTGCTCGGTCCTTTTCCGAAAGGTTTTCCAACTCCAGCGCTTTACTGCACAGCTCGATGGTGCCGAGGCTGCTTTGACCGGCCAGGGCCCCTTCGAAGCAGCGTTGCGCATTACTCACCCCGAGTACCGTTTCCGCGCCGGCCCAAAGAGGGGCGCTGACGGCGAGAAGCCCTGCGGCGAGCAGGGGCCTGGGCGAAAGCGAGCTCATGGTGCGGGTGCGTATCCAAGCGGCGGTGGAAGGAAAAGCTTACGCCTCTCGCGGAAGACCCCCAAGGGGTTTTAGCGGCAGTCCAGGGAAAATCGGAGTCGGCGGTCTACAGCTTTCAGGGTGGCGGCCAGGGCTTCGAGCGCCGCGGGGAGCGGTCGCCCGGGGTGGAGGTCAAGGTTGTAGTCCAGCCGGTCCACGCGGCCCAGGCGATGGTCCAGCCGTTGGGCGCTGACCGTGAAGGTTCGATGGCCCAACCACGGGCCTTCGGCCTGCAGGGCATCGTCTTCCCAGCTTAGGCTGGCGGCACCGAGAAGGTCCCGGCCGTGGTCGTACAGGGCCTGCTGTTGGGCGATGGAAAGGGCCCGGGGGCGCTGCTGGGGCTCGTCGGAGAAGAGGCTTGGGGCGAGCCAGCGCACCGTGAGGGTAGCCCCGTCTTCCGGGTAGAACACCGCCTCCCACCACTGGGTTTCGAAATCACAGCTCAGGCTGAAGCTTAGGCGGAGGCCCTCCGGCGGATGCTCAGGCAGGGGGGCACCAAGGCCCCCCGGGGCAAGGCAAAGGAGGGCGAGCGCCGGAACAGCGGGAGGGATGGGGAAAGTCCTCGCGATGAGGGTGGCGATCCAAGGCGTCATAAAAAAAGGGTGGGCCCGCGCCTTTGGAAGTGCAAGCCTTTTTCCCCGCCGTGGCGTATTCTAAGGGGGCACGGGCCGCCTACCTCTCCGGTAAATCTCACCGGCGCTGGATCGTCAAATGCAGGCACAACCACCGCTTGATCCCCCCATTGCTGAGCTTGATCGGCAGCGTTTTGAACGCCATGGCTATCTCGTGGTCCGGGGCCTTGCGCCCCCGGCCTTGTTGGCAGCGATGGAGCAGACGGTCGATCAGCATCTAGACCCTTTGCTCGGCCCCGCGGAGTTTGAAGCCGACGTGGCCTACCCCGGCGCCCCCGCGGACCGCCTCGCCCCCGGGGGAAAGACGCCGCGGCGCCTGCTGAACGCGCTGAGCCGGGATGCGAGCTTTCGGTCCTGGGCGCTCTCTCTGCCCGTGGCCCGGCGGCTAGAGATTCTTCTTGGCGGCCCCGTGGCCCTGGCCCAAAGCCATCACAATTGCATCATGACCAAGTATCCCGGCTTCTCCAGCGACACGGCCTGGCATCAGGACGTGCGCTATTGGTCCTTCGATCGCCCCGAATTGGTCAGCGTTTGGCTCGCCCTGGGGGAAGAGCGGGAGGAGAATGGTGGCCTACGGGTGCTGCCGGGAACCCACAGTCACACCTTCGACCGAGGCCGTCTCGATGCGGCGCTGTTCCTGCGCCAAGACCTCGAAGATAACCAGTCCTTGCTTAATTCCGCCGTGGATCTCGAGCTTCGCCGCGGGGATGTGCTCTTTTTCCATGGGCGTCTGTTTCATGCGGCGGGGCGGAATCGAACCCAGACGGTGAAGCGCTCTGTCGTGTTCACCTATCACCGCCGAGACAACTACCCCATTCCTGGGACCCGGTCCGACGCCTATCCCTCCTTGCCCCTCGCTTAGGGGGCAAGGCTAGAGCGCGCCCCGGCCTTTCTCGAGCCGGGCCTTGGCAATACTTAAGCGCAGCAAGTCTGAGGCCCCTTCCGCGAACTGCCAGCTGCGCACCTCGCGGTAACACCGGGTGAGGGGGTCGTCCGTGCGCAGGGCTTGGGCGCCACAGAGCTGGAGGGCGCCGCTGAGCACTTGCTCCGCGGTTTCGCTGGCCAGCACCTTCAAGGCCGAGAGCGCTTCCGGAGCCCCAGGTGGGGTGTCCCCGGGGGAGGCGGCGCCTGTGCCGGCAAACTGCTGGGCGACGCGATAGAGCGTACTCCGCGCCGTGAAGACCGCCATCCACAGCTCCGCGAAGCGCAGCTGGGCGCCTTCCCGATCCCCTAGCCGCGTGCCATCGGGGCGCGGGGCCTGCAGATGGCTGGCGGCGCGATGGACCGCGTAGGCCATGAGGCCCACGGCCTCGGCAGCGAGGGTGAGGCGGGTTCGATTGATTTGGTCGAAGGCTTGGCGCTGGCCCTGTCCCGGCGCGCCCAGGGAATGGGCCGCGGGGACAAAGGCCTCGTCAAGCACCAGGGCGCAGTGTTGTCCGCCGTCCAGCGTTTCAAAGAAGTCGTCCCGGGTAACGCCAGGAGCCTCGGCCTCTACCACCAGCATGAGAGGTCCCTCGGGGCTTTTGGCGTAGACCAGAAAGTGATCGGCGCGCCGGCCACCGGTGACGAAGCTTTTGCGCCCGGAAAGGCGAAAGCCGTCGTGCGTCGGGGCCGCGGTGACCGGGGCCCGGGGGTCGTCCGTGAAGGCAAAGGCCTGGCGTTTGAGGCCGGCCATCACGGGCTGCCCGAAGCGCTCCTGCAGAGCTGGGCTGGCCTGCTGCAGAAGCCCGGGGCTTGGGCCGAGGGCCGCATGGCGACGCTGGGCGCCGGTCGCCGCGAGGCGCTCACGCACCACGACGAGGGCGAGCAGGGTCTCCCGCTCGGAGCGCTGGGCAAGATCAAAGAGCCCCGCGGCCTGGGCCGCTGCTCGAAGATGCTGTTCCCCCTCCGTGGCCTCCGGCATCGCTTCGGCTTCCGCGACGGCCCCCCGCGCGAGCGCATCGGCGGCGGCGAAGATCGCCCGTTCCCTATCCCCCAGCCCCTCAAAGGGCGAAAGGACGGTCACGAGCCCAGGCCTAGGAGGGCGGCGGGGGCCACGGTGATCAAGGTGAGGAGGCCGAGGCCCGCGATCACCAGGACCCCTGCGGTCAGGGTAAGCCGCTCTGTCCGGGCGCGCTCGGCGATGAGGGCATGAATGCCGTCCTGGTCGAGCCCCGCAAGGGAGGACGCAAGGGCGTAGCGCACGAGCCCATCGGGGGTGCGGGGGAGGCGGACAAACAGTGCTTGGCATCCCTCGAGGCGATCGCGGATTTCAAAGACCCCGAGGCCCGTGGCTCGGGATAGCTCCACGGGATGCATGAAGCGGCTGGGGTGATTTAGAAAGGCCTCCACCATGCGGAGGATGGCCCCCTCCTTCCCAAGATAGGTAAATAGGGTCATGTCGTGCGAGCTCTCTTCTCAGCCACCAAAAGGGCCCGGTGGGGCGCCGGTAGGCCCTCTACGGTAAGGGACTCATCGTCCGGTGCAAGGGCCTCCCGCAGAGACTCGAAGGGCATCCAGAGTGTGGTGCGTTGTTCCTCGGGGATGGTGGGAGCGACACTCGCACAGTGGCTTTCTAAGCCCAGGCGGTCGAGCCAGCGCTGGAGCGCCGCCACGCTCGGCAGGAACCAGACGTTGCGCATGCGCGCGTAGCGATCCGGCGGGACGAGCACCTGCTGCGCATCGCCGGGGATGACCAGGGTTTCCAGCACCAGCTGGCCACCGGGGGCCAGCTGCGCCGCCAGGGCCGAAAGGTGAGCCAGAGGGTCGCGCCGGTGATAGAGCACGCCCATGCTCATGACCAGGTCAAAGGGCTGGGCCTTGGGCAGAGCTTCGAAGGGCAGGGGCAGAAGAAGCCACTGGGGGTCCGGGGCGTAGCGGTCAAAGGCTGCGCTTTGGCAGCTAAAGAGCAGCGTAGGGTCCACCCCCACCACGGTGGCAGCGCCGGCGCCGCGGACACGGCGCGCGTAGTAGCCGTTTCCGCAGCCAACGTCGAGGACGCGCTTGCCCGCAAAATCGAGGAGCGGAGCGAGCCGGTCCCATTTCCAATCGGAGCGCCATTCCGCATCGATGGTGACCCCAAAGAAATCGAAGGGGCCCTTGCGCCAGGGGCGCAGGCCCTGAAGGCCCTCCTCGAGGGCAGCCTGTTCGCCCGGGGTGAGGGGGCGGGGACTGATCAGGCGCGGCGCGGGGGCGGTGAGATCCACGGTGACCTGCGGGAGCTCGGGCAGCTGTTCTAACGCCGCCTCCCAGCGGGGGCGATCACCGTGGCGCCCTTGCGCCAGGGCCTCGGCTAGGGCGGGCCCAAGGGCTTCGGCCCAGGGGGCAAGGTCGAGGGCATGGAGGCGCCTCGCTAGGGCTTCCGCGCTAGGCAGCATGGGGCTTTAGGGCGAGGAGCGTGACGAAGTTCAGCTGTTGGAGCAGGACGGTCACCCGAGGGAAGCCTGCCTGGCGTAGGCGTGTCTCATGCTCCGCTACGGTCTCCCGCACCAGCACCGTTTCCAGCGCTTGCCGCTTGCCTTCAATCTCCGCCGGGGAATAGCCCTGGGCGGCCTTAAAGTCGTGGTGAAGCGTCCCCAGCAGGGCGTCCACCTCCGGGTTCGGGTCGCGAATTTTTTCGCTGAGCACCAGGGCGCCGCCGGGGCGCAGGGCGGCAAAGAGACGGGCCATGAGAGGACCTCGGGCCTCCAGGGGTAGGAATTGGAGGGTCCAATTGAGGATAAAGAGGCTCGCCGATGGATAGGCCAGGGCCTCGAGATCCGCGTGCTCGAAGCGGGGCCCGGGGGTCAGGGCCAGCGCCGCAAAGCGCGCTTCGGCCTGGGCGATCATGGGGGCCGCGTTATCGACGCCGAGGAGCGTGACCGGTCGGCCCGCAAGGGCCTGGGCGCAGGCCAGCAGGCTATCCCCGAGGGAGCAGCCGAGGTCCACAACGGCGCTGTGGTCCTGGACATAGCGGGCCGCCAAGCGCCCGGTAAGGGCGAGGGTGGTTTCATAGCCCGGAACGGATCGGCGGATCATGTCCGGGAAGACGGAAACCACGGCCTCATCAAAGCGAAAGCTCCCCGGCGCCGCGTTGGTCTCGGCGTAGAGCGTATCCCGTTTCATGTCCCTGCCGGCGCCGTGATGAATGTCATATTTCCTTCAGTGTGGTCTGTCATACTGGCGTCACCTAAGGGCCAAGTGTAGCGCCATGATGAGTCGGAAACCCGCTGCAAAGGCTGCCCCCGAACCCGCGGGCGCCACCTTGTTCTTCAACCGCGAGCTCTCCCTGCTGGAGTTTAATCGCCGGGTGCTGGAGCAGGCGAAGGACGACAGCGTACCTCTGCTCGAGCGGCTGCGCTTTTTGTGCATTGCGGCGTCAAACCTCGACGAGTTTTTCGAGATCCGGGTGGCCGGGCTTAAGCAGCAGCTTGCTTACGGGGCCACCCAGCGGGGCCCGGACAATCTGGGCCCGGGAGAGCAGCTCCAGCGCATCTCGGAACGGGTCCACGATCTGGTCGATGACCAGTATCGGGTGCTCAACGATACGCTTATTCCAGCGCTGGAAGCGGAGCATATTCGCTTTATTCGCCGGGCGGACTGGGCCAAGCGCCACGCCGATTGGATCAAACGCTACTTTGCCCGGGAACTGGTCCCCGTGCTGTCCCCCATCGCCCTCGATCCGGCCCATCCCTTTCCCCGGGTGCTGAATAAGTCTCTGAACTTCATTGTTACCCTCGAGGGCAAGGACGCCTTCGGCCGGAATAGCGGCATGGCCATCGTCGGTGCCCCCCGATCCCTGCCCCGGGTGGTGGCGCTGCCCGAATCCGTGTCTCAAGGGCCGAACGATTTCGTCTTCCTCTCCTCGATCATTCACCAGCACGTGAGCGATCTGTTCCCGGGTATGAAGGCCACGGGGTGCTACCAATTCAGGGTGACCCGGAATTCCGATTTGTTTGTCGACGAGGAAGAAATCGACGATCTGAAGCGAGCCCTAGAAGGGGAGCTTTCGGCGCGCCGCTTTGGCGATGAAGTGCGCCTCGAGCTGGCCGATGATTGCCCGGAAGAGGTGGAGGAGTTTCTCGTTCGCCAGTTCGAGCTGGAAGAAGATGATGTCTACCGCTGCAATGGGCCCGTTAACCTCACCCGGCTCATGGCCATTCCCGATCTCATCGACCGTCCGGATTTGAAATACCCGGGCTTCGCCTCGGGGATCCCGGCCCGGGTGCGCCGGAACGACGACATCTTTGATGTCATTCGCCGCGGAGACCTGCTGCTGCATCATCCCTTCGAGTCCTTCGCGCCGGTGATCGACTTCCTTCGTCAGGCCGCCCGGGATCCGAACGTGCTCGCGATTCGGCAGACGCTCTACCGGACCGGCGCCGACTCGGCGATTGTGAAGGCCTTGGTCGATGCCGCTCGGCGAGGCAAGGAAGTGATGGTGGTCATCGAGCTGCGTGCGCGCTTCGATGAAGAAGCCAACATTGAACTCGCGGAGACGCTTCACGAAGCGGGGGCCCATGTGGTGTACGGCGTGGTGGGCCATAAAACGCATTCCAAGATGATGCTCGTGTTGCGCCGGGAAGGGCGCATGCTTCGCCGCTATGTGCATCTTGGGACTGGCAACTATCACGCCCGGACGGCGCGCCTCTACACCGATTACGGCCTCTTTACCTGTGATGCGGCCATCGGCGACGACGTCCAAAAGATGTTCCAGCAGTTGACGGCCATGGGGCGAGTGGCCCGGCTGAAGAAGCTCATCCAGGCCCCCTTCAACCTCCACAAGCACATGGTAGATCTGGTGAACGCGGAGGCCGAGCGGGCCCGGGCCGGGGGGCAGGGCCGCATCATCGCCAAGATGAACTCGCTGGTAGAGCCGGAACTGATCCAGGCGCTCTATAGCGCTTCCCAGGCGGGGGTGGTCATCGACCTAATCGTGCGCGGGGTCTGCTGTCTGCGCCCCGGGGTAGAAGGGATTTCGGACAACATTACGGTGCGCTCCATTATCGGCCGCTTCCTCGAGCACACGCGCATTTTCTACTTTGAAAATGGGGATGAAGAAGAGCTGCTCTACCTGTCCAGCGCCGACTGGATGGATCGCAACTTTTTCCGCCGCGTAGAGACGTGCTTCCCCATCGAGGATCGCCGCCTGCGCCAGCGCATCATTCAGGAGTCGCTCCAGGGCTATCTGACGGACAATGCCCAGGCGTGGCTGCTCCAGGCCGATGGCACCTACCGGCGCGTCAGCGCGGGCAATGCGCGCCGTCGCAGTGCTCAGGAATCGCTGCTGAAAAGCCTAGCGGAGCGGGCCTAGGCCCGCT
>RGAU01000310.1 GCA_009919975.1 Gammaproteobacteria bacterium | reverse complement strand
TGTTCTGCTTTCTGGATCCGAACCGCATCGATCGTGCGTACCAACTTGGACGGCACGGCGTTGAAGGTCTGGGCAAGCTTGGTGACCGGTGCAAGCATGGTCCCCATGAGCATGGCCAGCGCCTGATCGCGCGTGGGCAAGCTAGCAACTGCGTCGAGACGTTCGGGACCCAGGCGTTCACCACCGATGGCAAGCGCCTTGACCTCGAGTGCATCGTTGCCCTTCATGAAATCCTTCAGCACCCGCGCTGCAGCGCCCGGGTCCTCGAGGGACAGGGCAAGCAGAGTCGGACCGGTGAAGGTCTCTTCCAGACAGGCGAACTCGGTGCCCGCAACGGCACGGCGAGCCAAGGTATTGCGGATGACCCGCACATACACGTTGGCTTCCCGGGCCTTCTTGCGGAGCTCGGTCATTTGTCCCACGTTCAAGCCGCGATAATCGGCAAGAACAGCGGACAAAGCGCTGCCGGCGGCCTCGGTGACTTCGGCCACAATGGCCTGCTTGTCTTCGAGTTTGAGTGCCACTGGCGTTCTCCTGGATTTCGCCGCGGTGCAAAGCACCTTGGCCGTTCCCAATTGCTCCTTAACGGAGCGCGTTTCGGCGAGATCCATTTCAGCGGGTCTCACCATCTGCGCAGGCCCCCGAGGGACTTAACTCACCTAAAAGCGGTGAGACCTGCGGTCTTTGACGGCTTCCGGGGTACCGGAGACCTCAAAGTTCTTGCCTCACTTACGCGAGGCACCCCAACAGCCGGAGACGGCAAAGCCCGACGCCCAAGGGCGCCGAGCGCGCCATCGTCTTAGGCGTCGAGGCTTCCGATATCAACCGTGAGCCCAGGGCCCATGGTGGTCGACAGGGTGATCTTCTTCAGATAAACGCCCTTTGAGGACGACGGCGGTCCGTGCGATAGCGCACCTGCCCCGCCTTGGCATTCTTGACCGCGGTTTCCACGTCCGGGGTGACCGTGCCCGTCTTCGGGTTCGGCATGAGGCCCCGGGGACCGAGGATCTGACCCAGCTGCCCCACCACCCGCATCGCGTCCGGAGAGGCAATCACCACGTCGAAGTTCATCTCACCTTTCTTGACCTGCTCGGCAAGCTCATCCATGCCCACAAGATCAGCGCCAGCGGCCGTGGCCTTATCGGCGTTCTCGCCCTGGGTGAACACGGCGACGCGAACCGTTTTACCGGTGCCATGGGGCAGGGTCGTGGCGCCACGCACCACCTGATCCGATTTCCGAGGGTCTACGCCAAGGTTGATGGCGACATCGATGGCCTCGGAGAACTTCACCGCGGAGATCTCGGTGAGCAGTGCAACCGCGTCACCGATAGGGTAAGCGCGACCCGCCTCGATCTTTTCCGCGATTGCCTTCTGACGCTTCGTCAGCTTAGCCATCTTAGAGGCCCTCCACTTCGATACCAGCACTACGCGCGCTACCGGCAATGGTGCGCACGGCGGCTTCGAGATCGGAAGCGGTGAGATCAGGCATTTTCGCCTGAGCAATCTCTTCCACCTGAGCCCGAGTCACCTTGCCGACCTTTTCCGTGTTGGGACGGCCGCTGCCCGACTTCAGGCCCGCCGCCTTCTTCAGAAGCACGGACGCCGGCGGCGTCTTCTTGATGAAGGTAAAGCTACGATCGGCGTAGACCGTGATGACCACGGGGAGGGGGAGGCCCTGCTCCATGCCTTGCGTTTCCGCATTGAAGGCTTTGCAGAACTCCATGATGTTCACCCCATGCTGACCCAGCGCCGGACCCACGGGGGGGCTCGGGTTCGCCTGGCCTGCAGGGACCTGCAGC
>RGAU01000309.1 GCA_009919975.1 Gammaproteobacteria bacterium | reverse complement strand
TGGCTATGCGCCGAGGCCGACATCGCGCTGAGGAGCGCAGCGAGCAGAAGGGGAACGCAGGGCACAAAAAAGGCCCCGGCCCTCCAAAACGGGGCTGCCTTAGGGGCCGCCATCCCAGGCATTTTTTCTACGCTACTTATCGATAAGAACACCCAAGCTCCTCAAGCAAGTTGGGCCCGGCCTACGCGGCTCAAAACATCTAGCGTGACCGATTTTAAATCAGGTACTTAAGGGGGATAAGTTAACAGGTTAGGAGCGGGGGGCCCAGACCAATTTTACCCAGAAGACATCAGAGATATTTTTATTTTTTATCAATAACTTGCAGCTTATTTCTTCGAACGGAATGAAGAGTGAAGAGCGCCGGCGCCAGCACCCCGTCGTAGACCCACCGGGCCAGGGTGAAGACCACCGGTAGGCGCACCAAGCGCGCGAGCAGCCGATAGCGAGGGAGGGCCTCCCAGAGGGTCAGAAAGGCATCGACGCCCACGAGCACCTGGTCCCCTCGACGCACGCGCAGGGCTTTGGCGGCGCTGGCCTCGTCGATGGTCCAGCCTTCCCGGGCCTCCGTCATCAGGTCGTCGTAGGCAATGGGAAGGCCTTCCCCCTCGCTGTAGCGCTGATAGTGTTCGATTTCCTTGCTGCAGATCGGGCAGCTGCCGTTGTAAAGCACCCGCAGGGAATCGTCGCGCAACTGCGTGCTGGAGCTTTCCGTCATAGATCCGATCCTTCTCCTGCCCGTTCGCGCGCGGCAGCAGCTTCCCGTTCCTCGGGGTACAGAAGCCGCACTTCATCATCCACAAAGGTGTATCGGGGGTATTTGTACCACCCAAAGATCGGCGCCTTTCGCGGCTCCTTGTGAACCCGTTCTTCAACCACCTTGAGGCGGTCCCCGTCGGGCACCAGCCAGAAATCGAGGTCATACAGCTGCTCCGGCGCGCCCTCTACGGCAAAATCCGTACAGGCAAAGTAGCGCCGATCTTCGAACTCCCGAACGGGGTCATGGATTTTCACAAAGCGGAGGGTGAGCCGTTCCCCCGTCTCGTCGTCAACCAGGTGAAACCGCCCCGCTTCATCCACGCGAGCAGCAATGTGTTCGGCCATGGCCGCCTTGATGTCTTCCGCGTAGAAAATCCGATCGTCATCCCGGGCGGCTTGGGCGCCCGGGAATACGATGGTGCTTAGCAGTAGGCACGCAAGGCTTCGGAAGGCCTTACCGCGCACCGTCCGCCGCCGACGGCGCTGCGCGCCCCCCGTGCTCCTTCGACTTCGCTTCCTTGCCGCCATGTTCCTTAGATTCCGCGGCCTTGCCCCCGTGCTCCTTGGACTTGGCTTCCTTGCCGCCCTGCTCCTTGGATTCTGCGGCCTTGCCACCGTGCTCCTTGGCCTGGGCGGCCTTACCCCCATGTTCCTTCGCTTGCGCCGGAGCCCCACCGTGTTCGGCAGCGCTCACCCCTAGGGCGCCCAGGAGCAGGCCGAGCCCGAGGGCCACGGTTAAAGCGATTTGCTTAAAGCTGTTCATCATTGCTCACTCCTCAACTGCGGACGAAGATGCCGCATGCCTTGCTGATTGAGCCCCCGAAAGGGACCAAGAAGCAAGGCGGCGGGATGATCGGCTTGGGCGCGCCCTTCCGGAAGCCCCAGCGGCTCCGGAAGCTCCGCGTAATAAGCGGGCGCTGGCGGGGCCTCGAAGGAGCCGAAAAGACGGTCCCACCAGGGGACGAGCGTCGAAAAATTACGATCCCCCCAGCGGCGGTCAACGAGGTGGTGAGCCCCGTGGAAGGCTGGGGTGACCCACAGCCCGCG
>RGAU01000308.1 GCA_009919975.1 Gammaproteobacteria bacterium | reverse complement strand
CTCGCGGAGCGTCATGAAGATGTGCTGGATGCGCTGGCGCGCTTGGGCTCGGCCATGGGCGTGACCCTGGCGGATGCGCCCGCCCAGGGGCAACGCCGTCCCGAGGTGCCTGCCGGCGCCCTGGGGGCTCGGCAGGTGGGGGCGACCTTGGCGGCCATGCTGCCCGAGGACGCCATCGTGACCGTGGATTCCGGGGGCGGTGGCGCTGCCGCCGTGCCCTGCGCGAGCGCAGCGCCCCACAGCTGGCTAAACCTTACCGGGGGCTCCATCGGCATGGGCGGGCCCCTGGCCACGGGAGCGGCGCTGGCGTGCCCGGGCCGGCCGGTCTTTGCGCTCCTTGGAGATGGGGGCGCGCTTTATTCTCTGCAGGCGCTCTGGACCCAGGCGCGGGAATCGCTTCCGGTGATCACGCTGATCTACAACAACCGGCGCTACAACATCCTGGATCATGAGTACCGGCGCCTGGGCATCAACGAGGTGGGACCGCGGGCCGAAAGCCTCTTCGACCTGTCCCGCCCGGACGTCGACTTCCTCGCGCTGGCAAAGGGCTTCGGCGTGCCTGCGGTGCGCGTGAGCGAGGGGCCGGCCCTGGCTGAGGCCATCGGTCGCGCCCTCGCCGCCGGCGGTCCCCAGCTCATTGAGGTCATGCTGTAGGCGCAACCGCCTCCTGGGTGATCTCCACCCGCAGCCCCGGGGCGGCCCGGGGATGCTGGCTGGTCATCACCGCATCCCCCGGCGAAAGCCCCGGTACCTGCACACTTCCAGAGCGCTCTCATCGCTTAGGGTCAAAAGGGGCGCTCCGCCGGATACCCGCTCCCCGAGGCCCACGGCCAGGCTTTCCACCGGTCCGGGAAAGGGCGCCCGCACCACGTGGCTGTCCCGGTCCCGCTGGGCGAGGGCCCGCTGTGCCGCCGCGTCCGCCACCGCCGCGTCCAGTTCCGCTTGCTGGAAGGGGATCCGGTCGACGCTTTCTTGGTTCTGGCTATGGCGTAGCCGCGCCTCTCGCAGCGCCGATTCCACGCTGTCGCGCTCGCTGTCGCTAAGCATGCCCTGGCCGTGAAGGTGCTGGGTTCGGGTCCATCGCCGCTCCGCCAGCGCCAGAAGCCCTGCCTCCTCCGCAGCCCGCTCCTGGAGGGCCCGTGCCGTGGTTTCGAGGAGGGCGCGCCGCGCTTTCGCGGCCTTCAGGGCGGCCTCGGCCCGGGCGAGGGTGAGCTGCGCTTCCCGGTCATCGAGGGTCAGGAGCACCGCCCCGGCGGCGACCCGCTGCCCCGGTGCCACGTGAATGGCCCGGATGTCCGCCGTGACCTGGGCGCGGAGCGTACTGTGTTGCCGCGTTTCCACGGCACCATAGAGGCGCAGGCGCGGCGCGTGGGTACCTGGGGCGGCCTCCGTTCCCGAGATGGCGAGGGGGGGCGGCGGCTCGGGGCTTTTGCTGGGCGCCGGGGCGCTTAGGGTAAGAGCGCCGAGGGCCAGCGCGGCAAGCCCCAAAAGGGTCAGGGCCGGGGTCGCGCCCTTGAGCCAGGCAGGGACGGTCATAGCGTGGGTTCCTTTGCTTGAAAGAAGGGATGTTGGGCTTTTTGGCGAAGTTCCTTCAGGCGCAGGCGGAGGCGCGCCAGCACGAGCACGAAGGCCGGCACCACGAGCAGCACCAGGAGGGTGGCGAAGGTGAGGCCAAAGCAAAGCGTCACGGCAATGGGGGCGAAGAACACGGCTCCGATGCTCGAGGGCTCGAACATGAGCGGTGCGAGTCCCGCCACCGTGGTGAGGGTGGTGAGCAGGATTGCGCGAAGGCGTGCCTGGGCCGCGTGGCGCAAGGCCCCTGCGTGGGCT
>RGAU01000307.1 GCA_009919975.1 Gammaproteobacteria bacterium | reverse complement strand
CACGCCGTTCTTCAAGGGCTACCGTCCTCAGTTCTACTTCCGTACGACGGACGTGACGGGGACCTGCGAGCTGCCTGAGGGCGTTGAGATGGTGATGCCTGGGGATAACGTGAAGCTTGCGGTGGATCTGATTGCTCCGATCGCCATGGACGAAGGTCTGCGCTTTGCTATTCGCGAAGGTGGCCGGACCGTGGGCGCCGGGGTGGTCGCGAAGATCATCGAGTAAGACTCGAATCGGTGCTGAGGCGCTCCAAGCGCCGCGAGAAAAAAAGAAGGGTCTCGCGGCGTTTTGGGGCAATCTTTTAGTTGACGGCATGAGACGGCATCCCTAGAATTCCGCCTCCCTAATTCGGGATCCCCATTCCGATTAGCTTGCTAAGAATTGTGCCCCGCTTGAGCTAGGCTCGCAGGGCTGGAGTAGTAAACCCGTGCAAAATCAGCGCATCCGAATTCGTCTAAAGGCTTTCGACCACCGGCTCATCGATGTGTCCGCTCAGGAAATCGTTGATACGGCGAAGCGCACCGGCGCTCAGGTTCACGGCCCCATTCCTCTGCCCACGCGGAAGGAAAAGTACACGGTTCTGATTTCCCCGCACGTCAATAAAGATGCGCGGGATCAGTACGAGATTCGCACCCACAAGCGCATGATGGACATCGTGGGTGGTCTGCGCCGTTTTCATCGAGGCCTCAAAGAGAGGCTCCGTGAGAGGCAAGTACCATGACCATTGGAGTCGTAGGGCGGAAAACCGGCATGACCCGCATCTTCACGGAAGATGGGGCCAGCATTCCGGTCACCGTGATTGAAGTGAGCCCCAACCGGATCACCCAGGTCCGGGATGCCGAGAAGGATGGCTATCGCGCGGTTCAGGTCACCACCGGCGAGCGCCGCGCTCGCCGCGTGACGAAAGCGCAGGCCGGTCACTTCGCCAAGGCGGGGTCCGCACCGGGCCGCGGCCTGTGGGAGTTCCGTCTGGCGGACGGCGAAGGCGCAGATCTCGCGCCGGGAGCCGAGCTGGACGTGAGCGTTTTTGAGTCCGTGAAGATGGTGGATGTAACGGGCACGTCTAAGGGGAAGGGCTATGCCGGTGCGGTCAAGCGCTGGAACTTCCGTACCCAGGACGCCACCCACGGTAACTCGCTCTCCCACCGTGCGCCGGGCTCCATTGGCCAGTGCCAAACGCCGGGACGGGTATTCAAGGGTAAGAAAATGTCGGGTCAGCTTGGCAACGAGCGGGTCACGGTGCAGAGCCTCGAGCTTGTTCGCATCGACGCCGAGCGGGGCTTGTTGCTGGTGAAGGGTGCCATTCCGGGTGCGCCGGGTTCGGACGTGATCGTCCGCCCCGCGGTGAAAGCTCGGAAGAGCGCCTAAAGGCCTAGGCAGCAGAGGAAATTCGGATGAATCTGAACATCGCAGCGCCAGGGGCTGGTGCAGACAAAGCGGTCGAGGTCTCGGAAGTGACCTTCGGGCGCGAGTTCAACGAAGCCTTGGTGCACCAAGTAGTGGTGGCTTACCTCGCAGGGGCGCGGCAGGGCACCCGGGCACAGAAGACTCGGGCTGAGGTTCGCGGCGGTGGCCGCAAGCCCTGGCGGCAAAAGGGAACGGGGCGGGCCCGCGCGGGCTCCATTCGTAGCCCAATTTGGCGTGGGGGCGGCACGACCTTCGCAGCGCGGCCGCAGGACCACAGCCAGAAGGTCAACCGCAAGATGTATCGCGGGGCCATGCGCGCCATTCTTTCTGAGCTGGTCCGCCAGGATCGCCTCGTGGTGGTGGAGCAGTTTGCAGCGGAAACGCCGAAGACCAAGGCGCTGGTTGCGCAGCTTGCGGCCCTTTCCGTTTCCAACGTGCTTATCGTCACGGA
>RGAU01000306.1 GCA_009919975.1 Gammaproteobacteria bacterium | reverse complement strand
GGGAAACGCTTCGCCGCCGAGGGCTACCGCGCCGTGCTGTGCCGCCGCACGGACCAGGCGGGGCTCGACGCCGCCGTTGCGGACATCCAAGACGCTGGGGGCTGGGCCCAGGGCCGGCTTCTCGATGCGACGGCGCCGGAGGATCTCGAGGCGGTGATCGAGGAAACGGAAGCCACCGTCGGCCCCATCGATACGGTGCTTTTTAATCTCGGTGGTCAGATCGGCGATCGATCTCTTGTGGACACTTCCCCCAAAACCTTCGAGCGGGTCTGGCGCATGGCCACCCTGTCCCTTTATCGCGCGGCCTATGCAGTCCTGCCGGCCATGGCGGCCCGGGGCCGGGGCAACCTGTTTGTGACCGCCTCCACAGCGGCGCTCCGCGGCAATCCAGGCCAGCACGCCCACGCCGCGGCCATGGGCGCGCGGCGCTTGCTTTGCCAGAGCCTCAGCGCGGAATACGCGGTCCAGGGGATTCATGTGGCCCACGTGGTCGTCGACGGCGCCGTGGATGCCCCCGATACGCTGGGAAAGATGCTGGGCCCCGAGCGCTTCGCCGCCCTGCGCACCGCCAAGGGCGGAGAGGCCGGGGGCCTCATCAGCCCCGAGGCCGTAGCCGAAACCTACCTCCAGCTGGCCCGCCAGCCCCGGTCCACCTGGACCTTTGAGCTGGATCTTCGCTCCCACAGCGACCGGGCCTGGTGGAACTAGGCCTGACGGCTACCCCTGCCCCAGAGGCCCCTGAGGAAGACCCTATGCGGGCCGCCCAAAGTGCGCCGCCAACAGGGCCGCCACGTAGGCAGGCCGGTACACCGGGGAGCCGTGCCCGGTCATAGGCATAAGGTGGAAACGGGCCGGGGGCACCCAGGCCGCAATGCGCTGCGCCTCTTTTAGGTTCTCATCGTAGGCCCCGCAGGCGATGAGCGTCGGCGCCTGCACCGCCCCAAGCGGCTCGGTGAGATCCGGGGCCCCCTCGTGGGCTCGGTGCATGGCATCGGCACTGTGGCGATCCTCGTAGAAGCGCCAGTAGCGCTCCGCCGGCGCCGGGCTCTGCCCCGCCGCCGCTAGGGCTGCTCGAGCTGCCTCCCCGAGCACGCCCTGACGCTTCTGATCTACGGGTGGGGCAAGGGAGACATCAAACAGCGCGAGACCCGCGAGGCGTCCGGGATGGCGGAGGGCAAAGGCCGCGGCGGTCCGTGCTCCGTAGGCCACCCCCATGACAATGGCCGAGCCTAGCTCGCAATGGGTCAGAAGTCCGGCGAGATCATCGGCGTACTGCTCAAAGCAATAGCCTTCCGGAGCCCCCCCGGTACTGCGACCCATGCCCCGAATATCAAAGCGCAGCACGCGAAATTGGCTGAGCAGATCGGGCATCAAACGCTCCCACATGGTGAGGTTATGGCGCGCCATGGGGATAAGCGCGAGCAGGGGCTTGTGGGGGTCCCCCTCGAGCACGTAATTCAATTGCACATCGCCCACGGGGGCGAGGGACCCAAGGGTGTGATAGGGGGTTCTAAACGCGCATAAAAAACCCGGCGCGAAGCCGGGTTTTTTAATTAAGCCCCCAGGGGGCCTTAAAGACGCTGTAACTTATTGCAGCCAGCCTTCCACGACATCGTTACCGTGCTCTGCTTTCCAGACCTTGAGCACCTTGTGATTACCGCCCCGGGTTTCGATCTTCTCCCCCGTGGTGGGATTCACGTACACCTTCAGCTTGCGCTGACGGCGGCCTGCGGAGGGCGCAGCAGCGCTGGCCTTGGCCGGCACCATGGGCGCCAAATCGGCAACGGTTTTGTTGTACTTCGCGAGAAGCTGATTCAGGTCTTCAATAAAGGCCATCTCCTTCTGAACTTCTTCGCTGGC
>RGAU01000305.1 GCA_009919975.1 Gammaproteobacteria bacterium | reverse complement strand
GCCCCGCAATTGCGGGGCTTTTTTTTAGTTTTTTCTTCCCGAAGGGCGACGGTGCGGGCCTAGCCGGTTCCCTGCGCCTGGGCGCTGCGGTATAACCGGACCTTCACGCCGCGATGGGTGCCTTCGCGGCTTTAGGCGCTTAGAACAAGGGATAGGGTGGCATGAACGATCGCGATGAGCTTGGAGAACTCCCGAGCATTGCCCCGGCGCGAGATGACATCGCCACGCGCCGGCCCACGAGCCGCCGCACAGAGCCGCCCCGGGGCGCGGTCCCGCCGCTTTTCTCGCTCTTGCTGGCGGTGTTGGTGCTCGGCCTGTCCGTGAGCGGCTATTTTCTGGCTTCCCAGCAGCAAGCCCTCGCGGAGGCGCAGGCGGCGCGGGCTCAGGCCGAGGCCCGGCTGGCGCGCATTGAGGATCAGCTATCCCTCACTGGGCAGGCCCTGTCGGAGACAGAAAACGAAACGCAAAGTCAGATTAATTTCTGGGAATCGGAAATTCGTAAGCTGTGGGACGTGACGAACAAGCGCAATCGGGCCTGGATTGAGGAAAACCAGGCGGCGGTGAAGCGGCTCAAGAACGATCTTGAAAGCCAGGGTTCCACGGTGAAAAGCGTGGCGGCCCAGGCCAGTGACCTCAAGCGGGCTTTGGCAGCGCAGGCCGAGCTGGTCTCCGATGTGAAGGCTCTGAAAACCCGCAGCAATGAGCTGCTGGCGCGCCAGCGCAGCATCACCGATCAGCTGAACGCCACGACGCAAACGGCGAAGGCCCTGGAGGCCACCCTGGCTCAGCGGGTGAAGGAGAACGAAGAGGCCATCACGGCCATCGATGGCTCTCGCCGCGATATGGTGCGGCGCCTGACCACCCTTTCCGATCGCCTAACGGCCTTGGAAGGGGGCGCGCCGGCGGCGCAAACGCTGACGCCGATCTCCGGTCCCTAGGGTGGGGTGATGCGGCGAGTGAGCCGTTCCTCGCCCCGCCGTACCCGATAACCCTCTGCGGTGATGGCCTCCAGCGTGAGGCCATCAATTTCGTCCCCCTCTCCGTAGGGCCTACCGTTAATCCACAGGGCCCGATCGTCTTTAAGTTCCCCGTAGATATGGGCGCTGACGCGCCAGCGGTCGACGATCGTTGCTAGGGGCGCCGCCGTTGGCGCGAGGGCAGCGTCGAAGGTTGGCGTGGAGGGGTCAGCGGGTGTCGGGACGTCGGGTGCGATGACCCCCGGTGCGCTTTGCGGCGCTGCGCTGTCGTTTGCCGTGAGCAGCGCAAAGGTCAGCCCGCCGATGATCAGCACGCCCAGCGCGGTGGCCAGGCCCGCGCCTAGGCCGGTTCGCTGCGGCTTGGGCCGCTGGGTCAGGAGGCGCTCCGCCGCGCTTTCCGTGGCGGCCTGGCCCCGGCGGCGTTCTTCCTCCTGGCGCTTTAGGGCATCAAGGATGGCAGACACTAGGGGTGCTCCAGGACGGAGTCGGTGAGGCGGGGAATCCCGGGTACGCCCTCATTTAAGGCCAGCACCGTTTCCACCGTGAGCGCCTCCCCCACGGCGAGGCCTCGATCCGCTTGAAACCGTTGAAGCGCCTGGGGGCCCGCGTAGCCGTGGCCCGCGAGGCGTTCAGCGAGCCACTCAGCCTGAAGCGAGGCCTCCGCGGGAGGCTCTTGCCAGAGCAGAAGGACCTGGCCGTTCCATTGCGCCTCAAGGTCTCGCCGGTCCATCCAATTCGGGCCCTCTCCCGCATCAAGGGCGAGCACCGTGCCACGCACGGCGGTGAGGAGAACCCAGCGCTCCGGCGCCGTGAGCCCTAGGAGCGCTGGGCGATTCTGGGCCAGCAGCTGCCACAGGGGGCGGGCGCCGGTCTCGCAGGCAAGGCCG
>RGAU01000304.1 GCA_009919975.1 Gammaproteobacteria bacterium | reverse complement strand
ATCCAGGGCTCAAAGCGAGTGAGCACCTTCACGTCCGCATCGGGGTGGGTGGCAAGGTAGTAGTTCAGGCCGTCGGCCCAGGCGTCCATGAGGGCCTGGAGCCAGGGGGGGCTTTGGTCGTATTCCTGCTTCATTTCGTCGGGATCGATGAAGAGTTTCATGCGCAGGTCGATCCAGCGGTAGTCGGGGCCGAAGGCTTCCCCCAGGCGCCCCTGGGAAAAGAGGAAGTTTCGCTCGATGCGAGGGAAGTCGTCCTCGGCCTGCGCGTACATCATGCCGAAGACCGCGTCTGCATCCGTCGGGGCTTCGATGTGGGGAATGCCCCACTCATCCCGGGTGATCGTCACCTTCTGGGCCCGCGCTGCCCAGCGCGCTTCCTCGCTCGAGAGCGTGGATTCGGCCGGGGGCGCATTGCCGCCACAGGCCGCCAGTAGCACGGCGATAAAACCAAGGATAAGGCGCTTCATAGGATCTCCCAGGGCGCGAGGGATAAAGGCCCTGACCCTACGGCCCCCGCGCCTCAGCGGCAAGGGCTTCGGCCCTCCGTTCCGGGCTTAGCGACCCTTCGCCAGGAGAGTACACCGTGGGATTGAAGTTGCTCAGCCCCAGAATCGAAAACCCGGCCATGACCGTCACGGAGGTGAAGAAAATGGCGTGGCCGATGGATCGATGGCTGCGAAGCAGCGCGGCCCGGCCGTCGCCATCGCGGGCCACTTCCTCCCGGTAGCGGTGGATGTAGTGGATCGTGTCGTCCACGCCGATACCGATCACGATGGCCGCAATGGTGATGGTCATGAGATCCAAGGGCAGGCCGATCCAGCCCATGAGCCCGAGCACCAGCGCCGCGGCAAGCACGTTGGGCAGGAGCGCCAGGAGCCCTAGGCTGAGGGATCGAAACAGCAACGCAAAGGTTAGGAGAATGCCCAAGCACACGGCCAAGAGAGTGTTGCGCTGGGAGTCGAAAAGGCTTTGCAGCATGTTGTTCATGAGCACGGTCATGCCTGAAAGGGTGACCCGCTCCGGGGCGATGCCCAAGGCTTCCGGCAGATCCTCTTGGATACGCTCTAGGAAGGCATTCCGCCGCAGGCCGCGATCGCTTTCGAGCATGCGCACGGCCAGGCGCACCTGGCTTGCTTCCGTGTCCACGTAGGGCGTTAGGAGCGTGTCCTTGAAGGCCTCCGGGATGGCTCCGAGCACCAGCGTCAGCTCCGCGCCGTCGAGGGGACGACCGTCATTAAAGTCCTTCGCCAGGGCGTGGAGCGTGCCCAGGGAGAGCACCTTGCCCGTTTCCGGTTGGGCATTCAGAAAGGCCTCGGCTTGCTCCACCAGCGCCACCCGAGCCGGTGTGACCCAGTAGCGGTCAAAGCTCCGTGCCGAGGGGGTCGCCCCCAGCGAAGGGCCTTCTGCGGAAGCTCCGCTGGGCTCGGCGAAGGGGTCCCTGAACGGGTCCCCGAACGGGTCCCCGAACGGGTCCGCAGCGGGATCGCTGAAGGGATCTCCGAAGGGGTCTGAGGCAGGGGCGGCGAAGGGATCGTCTTGGGCAGGGGGCAGGCTGGGAAAGTCGATGAGCACATCTAGGGGCGTGGTGCCCCCGAGCTTCCGATCGACGTAGCTCATGCCCTGATAGATCTCCGTGTCCTCGGCGAAGTAGTCGAGGAAGCTATTCTCCACGTCCAGCCGGGCAATGCCGCCGGCGGCCCCGAGGGCGAGGAGGCCGCTTGCGAGCACCAGGGCGAGGGGATGGCGCGCCGTGGCGCGGCCGAGCAGCTCCACGAAGGCCGGGGTGCGGGGGGTGGCCCCCGTTCCGCCAGCGGGCAGCACGGTGACGGCCAGGGGGAAGAAGACAAAGGTCACCCCCAAGGCCAGGGCGACGCCGACGGTCATCATCCA
>RGAU01000303.1 GCA_009919975.1 Gammaproteobacteria bacterium | reverse complement strand
CGCAGTGATGCGGTGGGCTACGGCGAGGAGGTCATGCTCTCCGAGGCGGCCCTGGCCGCCTACCTTGAAGCGGCTCCGGCGCAGGCGGAACGCGCGCTCACAAGCCTCTACGGCGCGCATCCAACGCTGGTGCTTGAGGACGTGGCCGTAGCCGGTGCAGGCGCTGCGCTGCCTGGGCTCATGGCGGCGTTGGAAGGGCGGTTGGCGCGCCCCTGTTGGCTTACCGACCCCTTCCTGGGCATGGCCCTTGGGCCGTGCGCCGACGCCAGCCTGCTGGCGGCTCAGGCGCCAGCGCTCATGGTGGCCTGTGGGCTGGCTCTGCGGGGATGCGCACCATGAATCGCATCAACCTTTTGCCCTGGCGCGAGGCGGCCCGAGAGGCGCAGAAGCAGCGTTTCCTCAAAGCTCTCCTGGCGACCTTCCTCGGGGCCCTGCTGTGCGTGCTCGCGGGGCGAGTCGGCCTTGGGGTTCAGTTAGACGCGCAAGCTGCGCGGAATGCGCGCCTCGAGGCCGAGCAGGTGCGCATTCAGGAGGCAGTGCGGACCCTTGCGACCCTTCGGGAGGAGCAAAAGGCCCTGCTCGATCGGCTGGCGGTGATCGAGGGGCTTCAGCGCGACCGTCCTAAAACGGCGCTGATGCTTGATGCCTTAACGCGGCTCCAGGTGCCCGGGGCGCATTTTCAGAACCTCAATTATGAAGAAGGCCAGCTTGCCCTCACCGGGATCGCTGAGCACAACGAGGCCGTTTCGGCGCTCATGCGCGGCCTGAAAGCCTCGCCCTGGTTCGATGCGCCGGTACTCAAAGGGCTGGTGGAGGCCCCGGGCTTCGGCGCCCGGGCGGTGCGCTTCGAGCTGACCCTCGCCCATGTGCTACCGCCCCATCCCTGGCCGCGCCCGGCGCAGCCTGGGCTGTCCTCCATGCCGGCGGAGGCGCGCTAGCGATGGGGCTTCGAGAGCAGCTTCAGGCCCTCAATGAGATCGACGTCGCTGAGCTCGATCTTTCCGAGCTGGGCCTATGGCCTGCCCCCGCCCGCTGGGCGCTGGGCGTGTTCCTTTTCGCCCTAACGCTCTTCGCGGGCTATGTCCTTTTCCTAGCCCCGGCGCGGGAATCCCTTGCTCAGCTTGAACGGAAGGCGCTTGAGCTACGCGAGGCCATTGAGACGCAGGCGCCCTACGCGGCGGCGGTCCCCCAGCTTCGAGCACAGCAGGTGGACATCGCGGAGCGCTTTGACCGTCTTCTACGCCAGCTCCCTTCGGAAACGGAGGTTCCGGCGCTTCTTGAGGACATCAGTCGCGCGGGAACGGACAGCGGCCTGCGCTTTCGCGCCATTGATCTAAAGCCCGCACGCCAGGAGCCCTATTACGACGTGCTGCCCCTCGAGATCCGTCTTGAGGGGGGGTATCACGATCTCGCCCGCTTCATCAGCGGAATCTCCGGGCTCTCGCGCATCGTGACGCTTCACGATTTTAGCCTTCGCCCCGGGGGCTCGAACGATGTGCTTCAGCTCCAGCTAGAGGCGCGCACCTACCGTTACCGCGGGGAGGCGGAGCCATGATGCGTGCGACGGCAGTCATGGGGCTCGCCTTGATCTTGTCCGGCTGTGGCGCCTCGCAGCCGGCGGAGGATGTGGACGCATTCCTTGCTCGGGTGGCGGCGATGCCGGCGCCGAAGCTCGTGCCGGTACCGGAGCCTGCGCCCTACGAGCCCTTTGCCTATAGCGCTTTCAGGCTTCGCTCTCCCTTCGTTCCCGCGCGCGGCACCGTCCCCCTGGGGGGGCAGGAAAGGCCCCCCTCGGCCCCCGATGCCTCCCGTCCCCGGACCTATCTGGAACGCTTTCCCCTTTCGGAACTTCGTTACCTGGGGCAATGGGAAAGCGGGGCTGGGCGCGATG
>RGAU01000302.1 GCA_009919975.1 Gammaproteobacteria bacterium | reverse complement strand
CCGTCCCGTCCTCGTCGACTACTGGGCGGAGTGGTGCGGGCCCTGCAAGATGATTGCCCCCATCCTCGATGAAATCGCCCAGGAGTACGGCGACCGGGTGAAGGTGTGCAAGGTGAACGTGGACGAGAACCAAGCCGCCGCTGAACGCTATGGCATCCGGGGCATCCCGACCCTTATGCTCTTCAAGAATGGCGACGTGGAAGCTACGAAGGTCGGCGCGCTGTCAAAGAGCCAGCTCGCAGCCTTCCTGGATAGCCACATCTAAAGAGGCCCTCCAGGGTGAGGAGACCGCGCGCTCGAGGGGGGTGCGCGGCCTCTACGGAAAGGCCTTGACGACGCCCGGGGCAGAGGCCACCATAGCTCTGCCTGTTAGGGGGTCAGCAGGCGCCGCAGCACCAAAGCCCCGTCTTCCAACTTCCTGAGCACTTTCACGCAACGCCGCTTTCTCAAGCGTTGGCGCCAGCCCATACGCGTGGAGCACGCTCCCATACTGATCACGTGGATATGAATCTCACCGACCTTAAACGCTTACCCGTCCCTGATTTGCTCAACATGGCTCAGGAAATGGGCCTTGAAAACCTCGCCCGGTCCCGGAAACAGGAAGTCATCGCCGCCGTGCTCCGCAAGCACGCGAAGAACGGCGAAGACATCTATGGAGACGGCACGCTGGAGATACTTCAGGACGGCTTCGGCTTCCTTCGCTCCCCGGACACGTCCTATTTGGCCGGGCCCGACGATATCTACGTCTCCCCGAGCCAGATCCGCCGTTTCAATCTGCGCACCGGCGACAGCATCGCGGGAAAGATTCGTCCGCCGAAGGACGGAGAGCGCTACTTCGCGCTGCTCAAAGTTGATGAGATCAACTACAGCGAACCGAACACGAAAAAGCACAAAATTCTCTTTGAGAACCTCACGCCCCTCTTTCCCCAGGAACGACTCCGCCTCGAGCGTGGCACGGGCAGCACGGAAGACCTCGCCTCCCGCATCGTTGATCTGGTGGCGCCCATCGGGAAGGGACAACGGGGCCTGATTGTTTCTCCGCCGAAGGCGGGGAAAACCCTGATGCTGCAGAACATCGCGCAAGCCATCGCCTATAACAATCCGGAAACCATGCTGATCGTGCTGCTCATCGACGAGCGCCCGGAAGAGGTGACGGAAATGCAGCGCACGGTGCGCGGGGAAGTGGTCGCCAGCACCTTCGACGAACCCCCGGCCCGGCACGTGCAGGTGGCGGAAATGGTCATCGAGAAGGCCAAGCGCCTGGTTGAACATAAGAAGGACGTGGTGATCCTGCTCGACTCCATCACCCGCCTCGCCCGCGCTTACAACACCATCGTGCCCTCCTCCGGCAAGGTCCTCACCGGGGGGGTGGATGCCCACGCCCTTGAGCGTCCGAAGCGCTTCTTCGGCGCCGCGCGGAATATCGAAGAGGGAGGCAGCCTCACCATCATCGCGACGGCGCTCATCGAGACCGGCTCGAAGATGGACGAGGTCATCTACGAAGAGTTCAAGGGCACGGGTAACCAGGAACTGCACCTCGAGCGGCGCATCGCTGAGAAGCGGGTCTTCCCGGCCATCAACATTCGCCGTTCTGGCACGCGTCGCGAGGATCTCCTCACCACGGAAGATGAGCTCCAGCGCATTTGGATTCTGCGCAAGCTCCTTCACGAGATGGATGACATCGCGGCAACGGAGTTCCTCCTTGATAAGCTGAAGGACTTCAAAACCAACGACGAGTTCTTCTCGTCCATGAAGGGCCGCTAGCCGGTCCTCCATGGAGATCCTCGCGGATCTTGAGGCGCTGGAGGCGCTCCCGGACCGGGTGCTCAGCCTCGCCCTTCGGCTCCGGGGCCCCGCGCCCCCCATGGCCCCAGGGCAGTATGTTTGCGTTGGCGCGCCTCGCGAGGCGCG
>RGAU01000301.1 GCA_009919975.1 Gammaproteobacteria bacterium | reverse complement strand
ACGGGAATGGTGGCCGCTTCCGCAAAGTTGTCGATCTTGGTTTGATCCGGGGTGCGGATCATGGCGACGTCGACCATTTCCGAGAGCACGCGCGCCGCATCCTCGACCAGCTCCCCCCGGCCCAGCTGCGTATCCCGGGCCGACAGAAAAATCGCGTGCCCCCCGAGCTGGGCCATGCCCGCCTCGAAGGCCACCCGGGTGCGGGTAGAGGCCTGCTCAAACAGCATGGCTAGGGTTTTGCCCTTCAGCGTGGCCTCGTGCTGCCCCGCGGCGTGGGCCGTGCGGAGCGCCATGGCGCGATCAATGAGGGCTTCGTGGGTGGCGAGATCGAAATCCGCCACCGATAGATAATGCTTCAGCGTCATGCCTAGGGTCCTTGCTGCGCGGTGCGCAGAGTTAGCTGCGGATGAGCTCGACGACCTGGTCGACGATTTGGTCGGCCTCGGCGTCTGTCAGAATGAAGGGCGGGAGGAGGCGAATCACCTTTCCCTGGGTGACGTTCAGGAGAAGCCGGGCCTCCAGGGCGCGCTCTACGAAGCGCTCCGGCGCCTCGGCGAGTTCGATGCCCAGCATCAGGCCGTGGCCCCGCACTTCGCGCACCCGGTTGTCTCCCGCGAGGGCTTGCTTGAAGCGGCTTTGCATGCGGTCGCCGAGGGCGGCCACCCGGGGCAGGGTGTCGCCGTTGGTCAGCACGGAGAGGGTGGCGAGGGCGGCCGCGCAGGCCAGGGGGTTGCCCCCGAAGGTCGAGCCGTGGGTCCCCGGGCCCAGCACCTCATGGGCTGCGCCACCGGTGAGGGCCGCGCCGATGGGGAAGCCATTGGCGATGCCCTTCGCTGTGGTTAGCACGTCCGGCAGGATCCCGGCGTGTTCGTGGGCGAAGAGGCGCCCCGTGCGCCCAGCGCCGCTTTGCACCTCGTCGAGCATGAGCAGCCAGCCCTTGGCGTCGCACAACGCTCGGAGCCCCGGGAGGTAGTCCGCCGGCGGCACGACGATGCCGCCTTCCCCCTGAATGGGTTCGACGAATACGGCCACCACGTTGCTCTGATGCTCCGCGATGCTTTCCACCGCCGCCAAATCGCCGAAGGGGGCCCGCACAAAGCCCGGGACCAGCGGCTCGAAGCCCGCTTGCACCTTGCGATTGCCCGTGGCCGTGAGGGTGGCCATGGTGCGGCCGTGGAAGGCCCCTTCCATCACGATGATCGTCGGGTTGGTGACGCCCTTGCGGTGGCCATAGAGCCGGGCCAGCTTAATGGCGGCTTCGTTGGCCTCGGCGCCGGAATTGCCGAAGAAGGCCTGCTTCATGCCCGTGAGGCTACAAAGGCGCTCGGCCAGCTGTTCCTGCAAGGGGATGCGGTAGAGATTGGAGGTATGGATCAGCGTGCGGGCTTGTTCCGCAATGGCCTCGGCGACGACGGGATGGGCGTGGCCCAGGCCGCAGACGGCGATGCCGGAAAGGGCGTCGAGGTAGCTCTGGCCGTCTTCGTCGGTCAGCCGCGCGCCGGCGCCGCTGACGAAGGCCACGGGAAGACGCGCATAGGTATTCATCACGGAGGCGGAAGCCACGACCCACTCCTCAAAAAACAAAACGGCGACCGAAATGTCGCCAAGCGCGTATGCTACGGTGCGCCCACCCTGGAGGCAATTTATCTGGGCCCTTTCTTCAAGCTTTCTGCGGCTTTAGCGGTCATTTAGGGGCGTGAAAGAGGGGTCAGCGGGAGAGCTCATGGACGGAATCGCGTTGGCGCTCCTGGCGCACCGCGCTGGCGCCCTCTGTGAAGAGATGGGCGTGGTGCTTCGGCGCACGGCGCTGTCACCCAATATCAAGGATCGGCTTGACTACTCCTGCGCCCTTTTTGACGCCGAGGGGGCGCTGTTCGCCCAGGCCGCCCATATCCCTGTGCACCTTGGCAGCATGGCTTACGCCCTTCGCGACGTGGTGCGCGAGTTCCCCTGGGCGCCGGGGGATGCGGTGGTGTTTAAC
>RGAU01000031.1 GCA_009919975.1 Gammaproteobacteria bacterium | reverse complement strand
GAGGGCTTTCTCGATAGCTGGCGCGCGGAAGCCGAGCGCGACCGGCTGAAGGGCCTGCTGGCGGCCCTACCCACCTTTCCCGAAACTGAAGAGGACTGACGCCAATGAGCGCTCCTGATCGCCAAAACACCCGCATCACCTTGGCCAAGCGTCCCGAAGGGATGCCCGTGGCCTCGGACTTCGCCGTTGAGCACGCACCCGCACCCACGCCAGGGCCCGGGGAAGTGCTGCTGAAAACGCTTTATCTTTCCCTCGACCCCTACATGCGGGGCCGCATGAGCGACCGGAAGTCCTACGCCGCGCCCCTGGAAATCGAACGCGGCCTACCCCGTGGGCACGCTGGTGACCCATCACTCGGGGTGGCAGGGCTACGCCCTGGCTAACCCAGAGAAGGCCCCGCTGCCCATCGTTGATCCCGACAACGCCCCCATCAGCACCGCCGTAGGCGTCACGGGTATGCCCGGGCAAACGGCCTACTTTGGCCTGTTCCGCGTTGGCAAGCCCCAGCCCGGGGAGACGGTGGTAGTCTCGGCGGCCTCCGGCGCCGTCGGCGCCACCGTGGGCCAGCTCGCCAAGGCCCACGGCTGCCGGGTCATCGGCGTGGCCGGAGGGCGAGAAAAATGCGCCTGGTGCGTGGACGAAGCGGGCTTCGACGCCTGCGTTGACTACCGCGACCCGACCTTCCCGGCGCAGCTGGCGGCGGCCTGCCCCGACGGCGTGGATGTGTATTTTGAGAACGTGGGGGGCGCCGTACTCGAAGCCGTGGCGCCGCTTCTCAAGCCCACCTCCCGCATCCCCGTCTGCGGTTACATTTCCGCCTACAACAGCCCAAGCGACGCCGTACTCGAAGCCCCCGACGCCTGGCTCAAGCGCACCGTAAATGCTGAGCTGGAAACGCGCTTCTTCCTGGTCCACGAATGGGCGGGGGAGTTTGGGGAAGCAACCAAGGCCCTGGGCGCCATGATCCGGGAAGGAACACTGAAGTACCGGGAGACGGTGGTGGAGGGCCTGGAGAAGGCTCCGGAAGCCTTCCTCATGCTGTTCACCGGGGCCAACGCCGGCAAGCTCCTGGTCAAAGTCAGTGACCGGGAAAACCCCTGAATCGGAGAGGGCTCAGCGCCTCCGCTGGGCCCTCTTAATCCTCGGCGCAAGCCTGCTGGGGTCGGGACTGCTCGTCACGGCCCTAGCCCCCCAAACCCCAACCCCCCTTCCGGCGTGGCCAACATCAGCACCGTCACCCATAGCACCATCATGAGGGCATAGCCCGGCCCCCAGCGGAGAATCTCCCGGGGCCGGACGCCATAGCGCCCAGTCATGAAAAGGTTCATGCCTGAGAGCGGTGCCACCGCGGTCCCAATGCCCCACCCCGCCACAAAGGCAAAGGCCATGCGGGAGGGGTCTCCGCCGAGGGGGGTCAAGATGCTGGCCGCGGCGGCGATGGAAATCACCGGGTGCACGCCCAAATAGGCGGTGGCCACGACAGCCGCAGTGGTCAGGGGATAGGCCCAGAGCCCAAGCACGAACGCCTCGCCCCCCTGCCCGGCCAACCAGCCATCCAGCAGCGTAGAAACGCCAAAGGCGAAGACCCCCGCGGCTAGAAACAATACGTGCTGGGCAGCGGTCGACGGCAGCTTCTCGGCGAGGAGGGCCTGCCCCGCTGCAGCCCACTGGCCCCGGGGCAGGGCAAGGAACGCGAGGGGCGGGGCCAGGGTCGCCACCATCACCACCACGGAAACGTCAGGATAGATGGCCTTTCCCCCGAGCACCGCCAGCAAGAGGACGGCGGTGAGCCAGAGGGCCCGGCGTCCCAGCTGAAAGGCACCCAGGTGCGCGCCTGCCCCTTCCCGCCGCAGCGTCAGGTAGGTAATAAGGAGCGCCCCTGCCGCGGCGAGAAACCCCAGGGGCAAGGTCACGCTGGCCTTCGCTGCCGGCGCGTAGGTTTGAGCCACGGCGGTGGCCACGAAGAACGGGGACCAGAAAGCTGCCGCGCAGTAGGGCCGGGTAATGGCCAGGGCCTCGGCGCGGGTGAGCCGGGGCCCCTCCTGCCGATTTCGGGCGAAGCTATCGCCCACGAGCGCTGCCGCCGCCAGATTAATCACCGCGCCGACGAGGTGCACAGACAGCAGGAGGCCCAGGAGCCCCGTGCCCCGGGCCTCCGAGCGACTTGCTTCCGCAGGCAGCAGCCCGAGGAAGGCTACGCCGAGAAACAGCGCAAGGATCGGCAAGTTAATGGTGAAGGCCCGACCCAGGCCGGCGAGGGTCTCGGGGCCAAAGCCCTGAAGCCAAGCCAGGGCGCCGCAGCCCACCCCGAGAAGCAAAAGCCCCCCCGCTACCCGGCGCGTACCTTGGTCGACCCGGGGCAGTACGAGCAGCCCCGCCACCCAGGCGAGTACCGCCGCGGGGACGGGAGACAGAGGACCGTAGCTCGCGCCCAAAAAGGCCAGGAGCGTCAGTAGCAGCAGCCAGCCCACGGCCAGGGGGGGCAGGGTCAGCACCACCGCTCTGCCACCAGTTCGAGGGTCCGGGGACCGGCAAAGGCGTCCCAGAGCGATACGACTGTCTCGTTCCCGGCGGGCCAGCGGCGCTCAGGGTCAAGCGCGGCCAGAGGCCCAAGGACGAAATCTCGATCCAGGGCTCGGGGATGGGGCACGGTCAGCCGAGGGCTCGCGATGCGCTCTTCGCCAAAAAGCACCAGGTCGAGATCGAGGGTGCGGGGTGCATTGGGAACCGAGCGCGCCCGGCCGTGCCCCTGCTCAAGCGCCAGCAAAGCGTCGAGCAAGGCCTCCGGCGCCAGGGCCTCGGGCACGGCAAAGCGCACCACCGCATTCCAAAAGGGCGGGCTACCCGGGGGGCAATGCTGCGGTGCGGAGCGATAAAGGGGGCTGGCGGCGAAGCCGTCGGGGTAGGCCTCCCGCAGTGCGCACGCCGCCGCCCGGAGCGTTTCTTGCCCCGCGCCTAGATTCGCCCCAAGGCCCACCACCACCTGTTTCACCCTGCCCCCCTTGTCCATGCGCCAAGTTTAGCGCCCGGAGCCTCTCCACGCTGCTAGGCTTAGGGCCTTTCCAGCTCATCGCGCAGAAAAAGGACGCCCCCATGGAAATCGCACTGGTTACGGGAACAAGCAGCGGCATCGGTTTCGCGACGGCTATCGCCCTGGCAAAGGCCGGCTACCAGGTTTACGCGGGCATGCGCTCCCTGGCGAAGGCCGCCCCCCTGGCTGAAGCGGCGGCGGGGCTTCCCGTGGAAATCCTGGAAATGGACGTCACCTCCCAGGCCAGCGTCGATGCGGCTTTCGAACGTATCGCCCTCCGGGGCCCCGTGGACGTGCTCGTCAACAATGCCGGGGTCGGCGGCGCCACCCCCCTCGAACTCACGCCCCTGGACGAACACCGCGCGATCTTCGAGACCAACTACTTCGGCGCCATGCGCTGCATTCACGCCGTACTCGGCAGCATGCGGGAACGGCGCACGGGGTCCATCGTAAACATCACTTCCGTGGAGGGACGCCTCGCCATTCCTAATCAGGTCGCCTATTCCTCGAGCAAGTGGGCCCTCGAGTGCGCCGGGGAGGCCCTGGCCCACGAGATGAGCGCCTTTGGGGTGCGGGTCTTCAACGTGGAGCCGGGGGTCATCATGACGGAGATCTTCAACAACTCGGCTCCGGCCACACGCTACGACAAGACCTCCCCCTACCTCCACATCATGCGCCGCAACGGCAAGATGTTTGCCGCCGGTTTCCGGCAGGGGACGCCTCCGGAAGCGGTCGCCGACACCATCGTGGAAGCGGTCACGAGCGAGACCTATCGCCTCCGCTGGCCCGTGGGCGCGGATGCCGTGGGCATGATCGAAGGGCGGAAAACCATGAGCGACGAAGCCTGGATCGCCCTCGGCGCCGACCTCCCGGACACGGATTACAACGCCGAGTTCAAGGCCCGCTTCGGCATCGATCTTTAGGACAGGCCCCTAGTGGGCAAGGCCTGAGGGCTCTGGCACACTCGGTCAGTCAAATCTTGCGTTAGCGATGGGAGAGAGCACGCATGAAAGCCGCCGTTTTGTATGAAACGAACAAACCGCTCGTCATCGAGGATGTGAAGGTGTCCAAGCCTGGCCCCCGGGAGGTGCTCTGCCCGCCATTCTCGGGCACGAGTCCGCCGGCGTGGTGGAAGCGGTGGGGGACATGGTCACCTACGTGAAGCCTGGGGATCACGTCATCACCTGCCTCTCCGCCTTCTGCGGGCACTGCGAGCACTGCCTCACGGGACACATGTCCCTCTGCGAATCCCCGGAGCTGCACCGCGGCGCCGACGATGAGCCGCGCCTCGCCAATCCGAAGGCTGGCACCCCCGTGCACCAGTTCCTGAACCTCTCGTCCTACGCCGAATACATGCTCCTGCACGAGCACGCCATCGCGAAGATTCGCCCGGACATGCCCCTCGACGTTGCCGCCCTCATCGGCTGCGGGGTGACCACGGGGGTAGGCGCGGTCATCCACACGGCGAAGGTACAACCCGGCGAAACGGTAGCCGTGATCGGCTGCGGCGGCATCGGCCTATCGGCCATTAACGGCGCAGCCATTGCTGGCGCCGGCCGCATCATCGCCATCGATATGGTGCCGTCAAAGCTTGAGCTCGCGAAGAAATTTGGCGCCACGGACGTGGTGAATGCCAAGGAAGTGGACCCGGTGCTAGCGGTGCAGGAACATCATTGGCATGATCCCCGTGGGCGTGAACATCGAGCTTCACGGCGCCGAGTTCCTCGCCGAGCGGAAAATCCAGGGTTCGCGCATGGGATCCAACCGTTTCCGCGTGGACATGCCTCGCTTCGTGGACTTCTACCTGTCCGGCAAGCTGCACCTAGACGACATGATCTCCCGCCGCATCAAGCTGGAGGACGTCAACGAAGGGCTCCAGGCCCTGAAGACTGGCGAAGTGGCGCGTAGCGTCATCGTCTTCGACTAAGGCCATGCGCCAGGTCGATCCGGACAGCGTAGGTCTTTGCGCAGAGCGCCTTGAGCGCCTAGACGCGCACCTGAAAGCCTATGTGGATGATGGGCGCCTGCCGGGGTGGCAGGTGCTCATTACCCGTCGGGGCCGGATCGCCCATAACCGCTGCTACGGGCAGCGCGATGTGGAAGGGGGAAAGGCGGTAAAAACCGATTCCCTCTTCCGCATTTACTCCATGACCAAGCCCATCGTGAGCGTCGCGCTCATGATGCTGTACGAACGGGGGCGCTTCCAGCTCGACGATCCGATCGATCGCGTGCTTCCCGCCTTCAAGGACATGACCGTTTTTGTCGGGGGCGACGCGGAAAACCCGCAAACGGTCCCCGCAGAACGGGGCATTACCTACCGGGATCTCCTCACCCACACCGCAGGGCTCACCTACGGCTTCATGCAGGAGCACCCGGTGGATGCGCTCTATCGGGCCAATAAGCTGAACAGCCCCCGGCTCACCAATGCCGAGTTTGTGGAGCGACTTGGGTCCCTGCCCCTGCGCTTCCAGCCCGGCAGCCGCTGGAGCTACAGCGTCGCCACGGACGTCATTGGACACCTCGTGGAAGTACTTTCCGGGGAGCGGCTCGATCATTTTCTCGAGAAGGAGATCTTCTCGCCCCTGGGCATGCAGGACACGGCCTTTTCCGTGCCCCCGGGGCAGCTCGATCGCTTCTCCGCCTGCTATGAATACACCGGGCCCGGGCGCTATCGGCGCCAGGACGGCGTGGAGGACAGCACCTACCGGGAACCCCCGGCCTTCCTCTCCGGAGGCGGCGGGCTTGTCTCCTCAGCGGTGGATTACGCTCGCTTTTGCCAGGTCATCCTCGGCGGCGGGGCCTTCGAGGGCGTTCGCCTCCTTGGCCGGAAAACCGTAGACCTCATGGGCCTGAACCACCTGCCTACGGGCGGGGACCTCACCAGCATGGGGCAACCGGTTTTCAGCGAAACGCGCTACGATGGTATTGGCTTTGGCCTTGGCTTCTCCGTGGTCCTCGATCCGGCGAAGGCCCAGGTCACCGGCTCCCCCGGCGAGCTCGCCTGGGGCGGCATGGCCAGCACGGCTTTTTGGATTGATCGTTCTGAGGATTTAGCTGTGGTCTTCATGACCCAGCTGCTTCCCAGCGCGGCCTATCCCCTACGGCGCGCCCTACGCGTCTTGGTGAATCAAGCACTCATCGATTGAGTGGCCCGGGGCCGGCCCCGGGAAAGGACACAGTTCATGCTTAAGAAGATTCTCATTGCCAACCGCGGCGAGATCGCGGTCCGCCTAATCCGCGCCTGCGCGGAAATGAAAATCCGATCCGTGGCCATTTACACGGAACCGGACCGCTACGCCCTACACGTGAAGCGCGCGGACGAGGCCCACTTCATCGGCGACGATCCCCTCGGCGGCTACCTCAACGCCCACCGCATCGTGAACCTGGCGGTGGAAACGGGCTGCGACGCCATTCACCCCGGCTATGGCTTTCTCTCGGAAAACCCCGAGCTTGCGGCCATCTGCGCCCGGCGCGGCATTCGCTTCATCGGACCGACGGCCAAGGTGATCCAGCGCATGGGGGATAAGACCGCCGCTCGCCAGGCCATGATTGAAGCCGGCGTCCCGGTGACGCCCGGGAGCGAAGGCAACCTCGATGACGTTAGCCACGCCTTGAAGGAGGCCGAGCGCATAGGCTATCCCGTCATGCTCAAGGCCACGAGCGGAGGCGGCGGCCGAGGCATTCGCCGCTGCGACGACGCAGAGGGCCTAAAAACCGCCTGGGACCGGGTGGTCTCGGAAGCGACCAAGGCCTTCGGCAGCGCCGAGGTCTTCCTCGAAAAGTGTATTGACGAGCCCCGGCACATCGAAGTGCAGATCCTCGCCGATGGCCACGGCAACACCGTCCACCTTTTCGAGCGGGACTGCTCCATTCAGCGTCGGAACCAGAAGCTGATTGAGATTGCCCCCTCGCCCCAGCTCACCGGCGACCAGCGCGCGCACATCTGCGGCCTTGCAGTGAAGGCAGCGGAGGCCGTGGGCTACGAGAATGCTGGCACGGTGGAATTCCTCGTTAAGGGCGAGGATGTCTACTTCATGGAGATGAACACTCGAGTGCAGGTGGAGCACACCATCACGGAGCAGATCACCGGGGTGGATATCGTGCAGGAGCAAATCCGCATCGCCTCCGGCCTGCCCCTCTCCTGGCGGCAGGACGAGATCAGCATGCGCGGCTTCGCCATTCAGCTGCGCATCAACGCGGAGGATCCGCAGCAGGACTTCCTGCCGAGCTTCGGCCGGGTCACGCGCTACTACGCGCCCGGCGGCCCCGGGGTCCGGGTGGATACGGCGATCTACACGGGCTACAGCATCCCCCCCTACTTCGATTCCATGTGCCTGAAGCTCATCGTTTGGGCCCTGCGCTGGGACGACGCCCTCGATCGAGGCCTGCGGGCCCTTGCGGATATGCGCCTCATGGGGGTCAAAACCACGGCGCCCTACTACGCGCAAATTCTGGCGAACCCCACCTTCCGGGGTGGACGCTTTGACACCAGCTTTATTGCCAAACATCCCGAACTCACTCGCTACTCGGAAAAAACCCGACCGCAGGAGCTGGCCCTGGCGGTGGCGACGGCCATCGCCGTGCACACCGGGCTCTAAGACTTCGCGAGGCAGGACATAAGGAGACGCACCATGGCCGGAAACGGTCCCGTACAAATTACCGATGTCATCCTTCGCGATGCGCACCAGTCGCTGATTGCCACGCGTATGCGCACGGAGGACATGCTCCCCATTTGCGATCAGCTGGACGCCATCGGCTACTGGTCCCTGGAGTGCTGGGGCGGCGCCACCTTTGACGCGTGCCTGCGCTACCTCGCCGAGGACCCCTGGGATCGGCTCAAGGCCCTGCGCGCGGCGCTGCCGAAAACCCGCACCCAAATGCTCCTCCGGGGCCAGAACCTGCTGGGCTACCGGCACTACGCCGACGACGTGGTACGAGCCTTCGTCGCCCAGGCCGCGGGCCATGGCATGGACGTCTTCCGCATCTTTGATGCCATGAATGACATCCGCAACGTGGAAACGGCCATCGCCGCGGTGAAGAGCGCGGGTAAGCACGCCGAGGGCACGCTGTGCTACACCACGAGCCCGGTGCACGGCCCCGAGCTCTTCGTCGAGCAAGCCCGCGCCCTGGCGGCCATGGGCTGCGATTCCATCGCGATCAAGGACATGGCCGGGCTGCTCACCCCCCAAGCCACCTTTGCGCTCGTCAGCAGCCTAAAGAAGGCCGTGGATCTGCCCGTGGCGCTCCATTCCCATTCCACCTCAGGCCTCGCACCCCTGTGCCAGCTGAAGGCCGTGGAAGCCGGGGTGGATCGCATCGACACGGCCATCTCGGCCTTTGCCGGGGGCACGAGCCACCCCAGCACGGAGGCCATGGTGGCGGCCCTGGCGGAAGATCCCCGGGCGACGGGCCTGCCCCTGGAGGCCCTGCGGGCCATTGGCTTCTACTTCCTCGAGGTGCGTAAGAAGTATCACCAGTTCGAAAGCGACTTCACCCGGGAAGACGTCGCCGTGCAAATCAACCAGGTGCCCGGCGGCATGATGTCGAACCTCGCCAACCAGCTGAAGGAACAGGGCGCCCTCGACAAAATTCACAAGGTCTTCGAGGAGATTCCCCGGGTCCGCGCCGATCTGGGCTACCCCCCGCTGGTCACCCCCACCTCGCAAATCGTGGGGACCCAAGCGGTGCTGAACGTCCTCGCCGACGAGCGCTACAAAACCATTACCACGGAGGTGAAGCGCTACCTTCAGGGGCACTACGGTGCCGCGCCGGGCACGGTGAACGAAGAACTGCGCCGCCGCGCCATCGGCGGGGAAGAAGTCATCACGAGCCGCCCCGCGGACCTGCTCAGCGATGAGCTCGACACCCTGCGGAGCGAAATCGGCGATCTCGCCCAAAGCGAAGAGGACGTCCTCACCTACGCCATGTTCCCGGACCTCGGAAGGACCTTCCTGACCCAGCGCCGGGACGGCACCCTCGAGGCCGAAACCCTCCTTCCGCCCCAGAGCGCGGGCGGCGACAGCGGCAGCCCTGCCGTCGCCACGGAGTTCGTCATCGACGTGCACGGCGAAAGCTACCGTGTGGCCGTGACCGGCACGGGGCAGAAGAGCTCGGGCAAGCGGAACTTCTACCTCACCCTCGATGGGGTGCCGGAGGAGGTGGTGGTCGAGCCCCTAAACAGCTACGTGGCCGGCCAGGGCGGGAATCGCCCGGCCATCAGCGCGGAAGGGGATGTGGGGACTACCATGCCCGGCAACATCGTCGACGTGCTTGTGGCGGAAGGGGATAGGGTGGAAGCGGGGCAGGCCGTGCTCGTCATCGAGGCCATGAAGATGGAGACGGAACTTCAGGCCCCCATCGGCGGCACCGTCGCCGCGGTGAATGCGGCGAAGGGCGACCGGGTCACCCCCGGGGAAGCGCTGATTCAAATCCAGAGCTAGCGAGGAATGGACAGGGCGTAGTCCCGGCCCTCCCGGTGGATGCGCAGGCCTACGCGGCTCCCGCTGCGGCCAAGGCGCTCCACCAGGGCCGGGATGGTCAGCACGCGAACGCCATCCACGGCCACGATTCGATCCCCGACGCGGAGGCCTAAGCGCCAGGCCGCACTGCCGGGCACCACGGTCAGCAGATCCACCCCCGCTGGGGAGGCCCCCTCCTCCGTACTTTGCAGCTCCGCGCCCGCAAGCCCCCGAGCCAGCTCGGCGCCGAGAAGGCGGAGCCGATCTTCTGCGTTAAAGCGTAGCACCCCGGCAAAGGGGGCCCCGTCCTTTAGCGCCTTGAAGGGGACCTCATCGCCCAGCAAGGTGACCGCCGCCTGCGCGCGCAAATCCCCATCCTGGCGAATGGGCCGCCCCCCGAGTTCAAGGAGCACGTCCCCCACGGCCAGCCCGGCCCGATCGGCAGCACTCCCGGGGCGTACCTTACGCAGCAGTGCCCCTGCATCGGCGGCCACGGCGAAGGCTTCGGCCAGCTTGCTATCGAGAGGCTGGACCGCAAGGCCCAGATCGGCCCGGCGCACCTGCCCATCGTCTGCCAGGGCCTGGGCGATGCGCTCGGCCATCGCCGCGGGGATCGCGAAGCCAATCCCCACGTTGCCTCCGTTGGGCGCGAAGATCGCGGTATTAATCCCAATGAGACGCCCGGCGAGGTCAACCAGCGCGCCCCCGGAATTCCCGGGGTTAATGGAGGCGTCCGTTTGAATGAAGTCCTCGTAACCCTCAATCCCAAGGCCGCTGCGCCCGAGGGCGGACACGATGCCCGAGGTCACCGTTTGGCCGATGCCAAAGGGATTGCCGATAGCCACCACGAAATCTCCGACCCGCAGGGCCCGGGAATCCCCGAAGGCCAAGGCCTTTAGGGGCGGCAGCGCCTTGAGCGCTTCCGGATCGAGCTGAAGCAGGGCGAGGTCCACCTGGGGGTCGGCGCCGAGGCGGCGTGCCGGCAGCTGGGCGCCACTGGCTAGGGTCACGGCGATGCGATCGGCCTGCCCCACCACATGGTGGTTGGTGAGCACGAGGCCCCGGGGACCGTCGATGATGACGCCGGAACCGGCGCTTCGAGCCTTGCGCTGGCGCTGCGCCGGCACGTCGAAGAAGCGCCGGAAGAAGGGATCGCGCAGCAGAGGATTGGTCACGGTGACGTCCGTTTCCGTGGCGATATTCACCACGGCGGGGGTCACTGCTTCGAGCACCGGGGCCAGGGACGGCAGGGGTTCGCCCTTGGCCAGCTGAGCCGGAAGGGCCCCTCGGGCCCCGAAAGGCAGGATCAGGGCGAGGAGCGCGCCCCCGAGAGCCAGCCGCGGCGTTCGAAGCACGCTAAGCCCCATGGGCAAGCTCCCGGGGACCCCGAGGATCGGGCATGGCGCCGGAGCCAAGCACGGCGATCCAAGCCACGAGGGACGCCGCCCCCGCCGCAAGGTAGGGGACGGCGTAGCCCCCGGTCACGTCGTAAAGCACCCCCAGGAGCGCAGGCCCCAGGGCTACCCCAAGGGTCGAAAGGAGCTGGCTGAAGGAGTAGATCCGGGGGTATTCCCGTACTCCGAAAGCCTCCGCCAACAGCAGGGGTTGAAGCATGAGCAGGTTCCCCACGGTGGCACCGAAGAACAGCGCCGCTCCGAGCACGAAGGGCGCGGAATGGGCCTGGGCCAGGGTCGTCATTGCCCCGGCCTGAAGCACCAGGCAAATCAGGGCAAAGCGCCGTGTGTCCATGCGGGTAATCAGCCAGCCGCCAAGAAAGCGGCCCAGGATGCTGGTGGTGGCCATGGCCGAGACGGCGCTCGCACCGGCAGCCGTATCCACGCGCACCGCGGCCATATTAAAGAGGTGCGCAATACCCCCCACCTGGGCGCCCATGCACAGCACCCAGGCTCCGGTCACGGTCAGGAAAAAGCGAGAGCGCAGCGCCTCAGCATAGACCCAGCCCTCGTCGGGCCGGAGGCTCGGGCTTTTCGCATTGGCGAGGGGCGGTTCCTCCTCCCCGCTTCGGGGGCCCCGCACGACTAAGGCCGTGATCGGCACGATGCCCAAAAACCATGCCGCCGCGAGCCAGGGTACGGAGGCCTCGAGGCCTAGGCGAGTAATCAGGGAGGCGGCCACGGGGGTCAGGAGGATGCCGCCCAAAGACAGGCCCGTGGAGGTGATGGAAAGCGCTACGGAGCGGCGGGCGGAGAACCAGCGCGCCACCAGGGTGGTCGCGGGCACCAGGGCCGAGCAGGCATGACCCACTCCAAAGAGCATAAGCGCTCCGTAGAGCGCGATCAGATTTGGCGCGTGGCCTAGGGCCAGGAGCGCCACCGCCCCCAGCACGCCGCCAAAGGCGAGGGTCCAGCGGGGGTCATGGCGCTGCAGCAGGGGCGCGGCGATCATGCCCGCCGAGCCGCTGGCCACAAAGAACAGGGCCACGCCGACATGTTGTAGAAGGCGAGGCCCGAGGTGAAGGTCAGCATCACGAACAGGGCCGCCACCACCTTCCACCCGTAGTAGACCCCCTGCTGCATGGCTGTGTGCTCCTTCTCGCCCCGGTCCCTTGCGGGGCCCTTGGCCTTGCGCTGGGCCCCCGGGGTCGCCAAGATTGCGCCCCTTCCCCCCCAAGCAAGGTAGGTCATCATTATGACTGAAACCGTCACCGTCGGCGGCCTCAAGATTGCCGCAGAACTTTACGCCCTGGTTCGCGATGAAATTGCCCCGGGCACGGGCGTCGACCCGGAAAACCTCTGGACGGGCCTGGGCGCGATTATCCGCGACCTCGCGCCGCAAAACGCGGCCTGCCTCGCCAAGCGTGATGCGCTCCAAGCGCAAATCGATGCCTGGCTTGAGGCGGACCCGAGTCGCGCCGCGGACCCCGCGGCCCAGCAGGCCTTCCTCGCCGAGATCGGCTATATCGTGCCGACGCCGGCGCCCTTCAAGGTCAGCACGGCCAAGGTCGATCCCGAGATCGCCCAGCTCGCAGGGCCCCAGCTCGTGGTGCCGGTGGACAACGCGCGGTACGCGCTGAATGCCGCCAACGCCCGCTGGGGCAGCCTTTACGATGCCTTCTACGGCACCGATCTCATCCCCGAGGGCGAAGGCACGGAGAAGGGCAAGGGCTATAACCCGGCCCGCGGCGCCCTGGTCATCGACCGCGCCAACGCCTGGCTAGACGAAGTCTTCCCCCTGACCACCGGCAGCTGGGCCGAGGTGGAAAGCCTCGCAGTAGACGGCGGGCAGCTTCAGCTCACGGGCACCCAGGGTGCCACGGCCCTTGCCAACGGCGACGCCTTCGTCGGCTTCAACCAAGATGGCGACCGCCTCGCCCAGGTCCTCCTTCAGCATCATGGGCTCCACGCCGACCTGCTCATCGACCCGAGCGACGCCATCGGTGCGCAACACAAGGCGGGCATTAAGGACATCGCCCTCGAATCGGCCATCAGCACCATCATGGACTGCGAAGACTCCGTCGCCGCCGTGGACGCCGCGGATAAGGTGCAGGTCTACCGCAACTGGTGCGGCATCATGAAGGGCACCCTCTCCGTGGCCTTTAACAAGGGTGGCGAGACGCTAGAGCGACGTATGAACCCCGACCGGACCTACCAGGCACCCCAGGGCGGGAACCTCACCCTTCACGGCCGCAGCCTGCTGCTGGTGCGGAACGTGGGTGCCCACGTGATGACCGAAATGGTGACCACGGAGGCGGGGGAAGCGGTCCCGGAAACCTTTGTGGACGGCATGATCACGGCGCTAGCCGCCATGCACGACCTAAAGGGCACGGGGTCCCTGCGTAACAGTCGCGCGGGCAGCGTGTACATCGTGAAGCCGAAACAACACGGGCCGGAAGAGGTCGCCCTTTCCGTGCACCTCTTCTCTCGCATCGAAGCGGTGCTGGGTCTCGCGCCGAAAGATCGGCATCATGGACGAGGAGCGCCGCACCACGGTGAACCTGAAGGCCTGCATCGAGGCCGCCCAGGAGCGGGTGATCTTCATCAACACGGGCTTCCTCGACCGCACGGGCGATGAAATCCACACCCACATGCGCGCCGGCGCCATGATCCCCAAGCCCGAAATCAAAGGGGCGCGGTGGATGCTTGCCTACGAAGATTGGAACGTGGACGTGGGCCTGGCCTGCGGCCTCGCGGGGCACGCGCAAATCGGCAAGGGCATGTGGGCCATGCCTGACGAAATGGCCGGCATGATGGCGGCCAAGGCGGCCCATCCGGAAGCCGGCGCCAACTGCGCCTGGGTACCCTCCCCCACGGCAGCCACGCTCCACGCCCTCCACTACCATCAGGTGGACGTGCGGGCGCGCCAGGACGAGATCGCCCAGCGCACTCCCGCGGCCCTCGAAGCCATTCTGTCGCCGCCCCTTCTCGGGGATCGGGCCCTCAGCGCTGAAGAGCGCCAGCGGGAGCTTGATAACAACGCCCAGGGCATCCTCGGCTACGTGGTGCGCTGGGTGGAACAGGGCGTGGGCTGCTCCAAGGTGCCGGACATCAACGATGTGGGCCTCATGGAAGACCGGGCCACGCTGCGCATCTCCAGCCAGCACATTGCCAATTGGCTGCTCCATGGCCTCGTGGATAAGCAGCAGGTGGTGGAGACCATGCAGCGCATGGCCGCCATCGTCGATCGGCAGAACGAAGGGGACGCGGCCTACCGGCCCATGGCCCCGAACTTCGAAGACTCCGTAGCCTTCCAGGCGGCCATGGATCTGATCTTCGATGGCGTGAAGGAGCCGAACGGCTACACGGAGGCCACGCTCATGCGTCGCCGCCGGGAGTTCAAGGCCAAGGTCGCCGCCGGCGGCTGATCGGCCCTTGACCTCACCCCGCCCCCATCCCATGCTGACCGCTGGGATGGGGGATAACCGCGGCATTTCAGCGCGGTTTAGGGAATGATTCATGACAACCTCAAAGGCTGCCCTCGCAGCCGAGGGTGGGCTCTCGCTTCGAGAAGCCCTCACGGCGATGCCCCGCGCGGAGCAAACGCGCTGGGATAGCACGGCCCTTTGGATTCGCTGGCTGGTGATGATTCGCGCACCGGTGCTGGTGATGACTTTCTCTTCCGCCGCGGGAGCCGGGCTCCTCACCCTCTATGAAGCGCAGCGGGGCCTCGGTCCTTATCCCGACCCCATGCTGTGGGGCCTCACGGTCCTCGGGCTGCTGCTGGCCCATGCCACGAATAATCTGCTGAACGACGCTACCGATAGCCACCGGGGCCTCGATAAGGGCAACTACTTCCGGAATCGCTACGGCGTCCATGCCCTAGAGCAGGGGCTCCTCAGCAAAGCCGCGTTTTATCGGGTGCTGGTCGTCACCGGCGGTGCCGCGGCGCTCGTGGCCGTCTCGCTGCTCGCCCTTCGGGGGCCCGGGCTGCTCTGGCCCCTCTTGCCTGGCGCGCTGTGTCTGCTGTTCTACACCTGGCCCATGAAGCAGTGGGGCCTAGGGGAAGGGGCCGTCTTCTGGGTCTGGGGGCCGCTCATGGTGCTGGGCAC
>RGAU01000004.1 GCA_009919975.1 Gammaproteobacteria bacterium | reverse complement strand
AGCCCGGGAAAAAGCGGTGGTCAAGGCAATGCAAAGGAGGAAATCGCTGCGTATACTCGGGGTGAGCGGGCACCGCTGTGATTAACCACGAGGGAGCACCTATGAACGTTGAGTTCTCCGCCGAGGATCTCGCCTTCCAGGCTGAGGTTAAGGCCTTTATCGACGAAAACCTCACGCCAGACATGCGGGAAGTGCTGCAGCGCAGCCCCACCGGGCACCTGTCCAAGACGCTTCAAATTGAATGGCAACAGCGCCTCGCCAAGAAAGGCTGGGCCGTGCCGAACTGGCCGGCGGAGTGGGGCGGTCCCAGCTGGACGGCCACCCAGAAGTACATCTTCGACCTCGAGATGTCCAAAGCCAGCGCCCCGCGCGTGCTGCCCTTTGGGGTCACCATGGTGGCGCCGGTGATCATGAAGTACGGCTCTCAGGCGCAGAAGGAGAAGTACCTCCCCGATATCCGGGACTCCAAGGTGTGGTGGTGCCAGGGCTATTCCGAGCCCGGCTCCGGCTCTGACCTGGCCTCCCTGGGGACCACGGCCAAGCGCGACGGCGATCACTACATCGTCAACGGCACGAAAACCTGGACCACCCTGGGCCAGCACGCCGACATGATTTTCTGCCTCGTGCGCACCTCGAAGGAAGAGAAGCGCCAGGATGGCATTTCCTTCCTCCTCATCGATATGAAGAGTGAAGGCATCACGGTAAACCCCATCGTCACCATCGATAACCCGCCCCCGGGGCACCAGGAAATCAACACGGTCTTCTTCGAGAACGTGAAGGTCCCGGCGGAAAATCTTATCGGGGAAGAAGGGAAGGGCTGGACCTACGCCAAGTACCTCCTGGAGTTCGAGCGCGGCAACGCCTACGCTCCGGCGCTGCTTGCGAAGCTCGACCGCATCCGCAGCTATGCCAGCCAGCTCGAAGCCAGCGGCGAGCCCCTTGCTGCCGATCCTGGCTACCAGCGCAAGCTGGCGGATACGGAAATCGCCATCCGCGCCATGGAGTTCACGGAGCTGCGAATCTTGAGCGCCCTGTCCTCCGGACAAAACGTGGGGCCGGAATCGTCCATGCTCAAGTGCCGGGGCACGGAGCTCCAGCAGCAGGTGGCAGAGCTCGCGCTGGAAACGGTGGGGGCCCAGGGCATTCCCTTCCACCACCCAGACCCAAGCGCAGGCATGAACGAAGAGCCGGTCTACGACTGGACCTCTGCTAAGGCGCCGCTGCATCACTTCAACATTCGCAAGGCCTCCATCTATGCGGGGTCTAACGAAGTGCAGCGCAACATCATGGCGAAGCTGGTTCTGGGGCTCTAAGGGCCCCAGGCTGCCATGCGCTTCGGCGTATTGGACCAAACCCCGGTTCGTCCGGGGAGCACGCCGGTCGAGGCGCTCGGGGAATCCGTGCGCCTCGCCCAGCACGTCGAAGCCCTCGGCTTTGATCGCTACTGGCTCGCAGAGCACCACGGGGGGCAAGCCCTCGCCGGGCCGGCCCCGGAAATTCTCACCGCCCGCATTGCCAGCGCCACCTCCACCCTCCGGGTCGGGACCGGGGGCGTCATGCTTATGCATTATTCCCCCTTCAAGGTGGCGGAGCAGTTCCGCGTCCTCGAGGCGCTTTTTCCCGGTCGTATCGATCTAGGGATCGGCCGAGCACCGGGCGCCGATGGACACACCACGGCGGCCCTGGGCTACGGTAATGCCGTGGGCGCAGACTACTTCGCGGCGAAGGTCGCCGACCTCCAAGCCTGGCTCATCGATGGAACACCCCATACCCAAGCCCTGAGCACCGTGCCCTGCGGGCCTAAAATCCCCTCGGCGCCGGAGCTTTGGCTGCTGGGCTCCACGGATCAAAGCGCCCAGCTGGCGGCGCACCTGGGGCTGCGCTTTGCCTTCGCCCACTTCATCGCCCCGGACCACGCCGCGGCGATCTTGAAGCTCTACCGGGACCGCTTCCGGCCTTCGCCTACGCTGGGAGCGCCGTACAGTTCCCTAGGGGTCTTTGCCCTCTGCGCCGATACGCCCCGGGAAGCCGCGGCCCTGGCGCGCTGCCGAGATCTCTGGCGCCAACGGCTGATGCGAGGAGAGGCCGGCCCCTGGCCGACCATCGAGGAAGCGGAACGCATTTTGGGCACCGATGGCCCCGACGGAGGGAGCCATGCCATCGCCGGAACGCCAGGCGTGGTTCGCAGCCGCCTGAGTGCGCTGCTCGAAGAAACGGGGGCCGATCACTGCAACGTGATCACCATCACGCCCGAGCATGAGCAGCGGGAGCTCAGCTACCAGCGCCTTGCGGAGGCCTTCTCCTTGAAGGCCGAAGCGGCTTAGGGCCTAGGCAGCGGGGAAGGGCAGCGCCGTGGTCTCGGGCTCCGCCACCACCACGTTCTCGATTTCTCCAAGGCCTTCTACGGCCACGCGCACCCGATCCCCGACCTTGAGGTAGGCCGGGGGCTTCATGGCATGACCAATACCCGCAGGGGTGCCCGTAAAGATCATGTCCCCCGGCTCTAAGGTGAAGGCCGTGGACAAATGGGCAATGAGCTGGGCGCAGGAGAAGATCATGAGCGCCGTGCTGCTTTCCTGCCGCAGTTCGCCATTCACCCAGGTCTGAAGGTTCAGCGCTTGAGGATCGTTGATCTCGTCTGCCGTGGTCAGGTACGGACCGATCGGGCCATGGGTATCGAAGGATTTGCCCATGGTGAACTGGGGCGTCTGCAGCTGCCAATCACGGACGCTGACGTCGTTTCCGACGCAATAGGCTCCCACCACCTCCAGGGCGCGAGCTTCCGGAACGTGGCGGCAGCGTTTCCCAATCACCAGCACCATTTCCCCTTCGTAATCGAGGGCCTCGGAGACGCGCGGCCGATGGATCGGCGCAAAGGGGCCCGTGATGCAGCTCACCTGCTTCGTGAAGACCGTAGGGCAGGGGGCCACGGTCCCGCCGAACTCCTCGGCATGGGCCTTGTAGTTCAGCCCAATGGCCAGGCATTTCTCTGGCTTCAGGGGGGCGAGGAGGGTGCCTTCGCTGAGGGGGTGCGCTTCTGCTGTCCTAGCGGCCTCGGCCACGGCCTTACGCTCGGCCGAGGACCAAGCCAAGCAGACGCGAAGATCCTTCGGGGCTTCGCCGCCGGGGAGCGCCGCCCCCAGGCCAGAAAAGGGTACGAAGGCATCGAGCGCCTCTCCCCGGAGCACGCCGAGCTCAGCGATTTCTCCACCAGCGGGGCGAAAGCGGGCCAGTTTCATGGGGAATCCTTACTTAAGCGGACACGCAGCCGCGGCAGCGACCCCGCACCTCAACGGTTTGAAAGGTCGGCTCAAAGCCCGCGTCTTCGGCTTGAGCTTCAAGGGCCGAGGCCAGCTTGGAAGAATGAAGCTCCTCAACCAAGCCACACTCATCGCAGATCAGGAACTGGCACACGTGAGACCCCTCGGGGGCTTCGCAACGCGTAAAGCCGTTGGCCGATTCGATGCGATGGATCAGCCCCAGCTCAAGCAGGAACTCGAGGGCTCGATAGACGGTAGGAGGTTTAGCCGCCGGATCTTCCTTTTGCAGCGCCGCCAGCAAATCGTAGGCGCCCACCACATCATGGGAGCTCCAAATCAATTCAAGCACGCGCCGACGATTGGGCGTCAAGCGGGCGCTCTTCAGGGAGCATATGCGCTCCGCCGCGGCGAGGGCTGAGGCCACACAGGCATCGTGATCGTGATAATGGGGGCTCGTCATCGTCCACCTCCATAAAGCACAACGTCCTCGGCCTCAATTTGATAGGCCGCCTGAGCCATGGCGCTGTCTACCGCCGCCGTTCGCAGCACGCCCTCTACTTCCCAGGCTTCGTAAATCCGGTCTGCGGCCAAGCCTTGGGTCGTCGTGACGTAGATAATCTGATTCGCCGGGGGCGGCGGCACGTGGACGCAGGCGCCGAAGTAGGGCACGAGCAGAAATTCGTCCACCGTTTGGTCCCGGGTAATGTTCAGGGGCACGATAAAGCCGGGGATGCGCACCCGAGTGGCGTCGAGCTCCGGGACCACGAGTTCGCTCATGGCGAGGGGGCCCCAGGGGGTGGGCTGGGCCATGGGGTCGGGGCTCGCGTGATCAATCGCCAACGGCGTCAAGGGCGTGGCCGCCAGATGCGCGGGAATCAGCTCGGTCCATTTCAGGCGTCGCACCTCCGCTGCGCTGGCGCCCAGGGCCAACAGCAGCAGGGCCATTGCCGCAAACCCGCGCCCTAGGCCTTGGAACATGGACAAACTCCCCTAAACGGAACGCCTTAAGTGTACCCTGGCCAGAGGGAGAACCAAGAGGCTCAAGGCAAAGGACTGGCGCGGCAATGACTGGCATCGGCGAAGCCCTGGTAACGCACTTTGAAACCCATCCCGCCCGCTGGCCCTTCGAGCCCTGCGAGGCGCTCACGCGCATCACCACCCACAGCGCCTGGGTGCTGCTCAGCGAAAACTACGCCCTAAAGATTAAAAAGCCCGTCAACTTTGGCTTTCTCGACTTTTCCACCCTGAGCCGCCGGCGCGCCTGCTGCGAGGAGGAGCTGCGCTTAAACGGCCGCTTCGCCCCGGATCTCTACCAAGGGGTGGTGGCCTTTCGCCGCCGGGGCACGGGCTTTGAAATCGTCGACGACCCGGAGGCAGGGGAAGAGATTGCCGTGCTTATGGCGCGCTTCCCTCAGGCGGCCCAGCTCGATGAGCAGCTCGCCCGGGACGCGCTGTCCGCCGACGCCCTTCGCGCCTTTGGCGGCCACTGGGCGGCCCGCCAGGCGGACTTTGAGCGCGCCCCGGAAAGCGGCCCCTGGGGAACCGTCGACGCGGTGCAAAAGCCCGTGGCAGCCAACTTCTTCCATCTCTGGCCCAAGGTGGCTTACTTGCACGATGGCGCTGCGCGCCTCGCCGCGCTAGAGCAGCAAGGCCTGGAGGAGGGCGCGGCCCTCGCCCCCCGCTTCAGAGACCGGCTTGCCCAGGGTTTTATCCGCGAAGGCCACGGGGATCTCCACCTGAAAAATCTCTGCCTCTACCAAGATACGGTCCAAGCCTTTGATTGCATTGACTTTTCTCCCCAGCTCCGGTGGATCGACACCGTTAGCGATTTAGCCTTTCTTTTCATGGACTTACGAGCTCGGGGGGCCTCCCGAGAAGCCTTCAGCTTGCTCCAGGGGTGGCTTGATGGCTCGGGAGACCACGATGGCATCGCCGTGCTGCCTTATTACGTGCGCTATCGCGCGCTGGTGCGCGCCAAGGTCGCGGCCCTCGATCTGGCCCAGGCCGCCCCAGAGGCGCGGCAGGACTGCATTACCCGGCTAGAAGCGCAGGTGACGCTCGCCGAGGCGCCGCTGTCTAGGCCCGCGCTGGTGCTCCTGCAGGGCCTGTCCGGAAGTGGCAAATCCTACTGGGGACAGCGGCTGGGTCCGGCGTTGGGCGCGCTTTGCCTGCGGAGCGATGTGGAGCGGAAGCGACTTTTGGGCCTTGCGCCGGAGACGCGGCCCGCAAACGCAGAGGAACGCGCCGTGCGCTACGGCCCGGAAATGAGCGAACGCACCTATGGACGGCTTCTAGATCTCGCGCAGCAGCACCTCAACAGTGGCTTTGCGGTGATGGTCGATGCGACGTTTCTAAACGCGGACGCTCTGAAGCGCTTCGAAACCCTGGGCGAAACCCTCAAGGTGCCGTCGGTGCTCGTGCGCTGCGAAGCCCCGGAGGCCGTTCTTCGGGAGCGGGTCCGGGCCCGGGATAACGCCGGAAACGATCCCTCCGATGCGGATGAAGCCGTCCTTCAGGAGGAAGGGCTAGCACGGCTTACTGTTATGTTATAGCATCTGCCCCGTCCTTATCGGAGCGCACCCTGTGGCCTTCAAGAAAGTCGATCTCGCTGCCATCGTGCTATCCGGGCTCTGCGTGCTGCATTGCCTGACGGTGCCTCTGCTCGTGTCCTTTACGCCGTTCCTCTTTGTGTCCGAAGGCAGTGACGAGCTTGTTCACAGCATTTTCTTTTTCGTGGCCTTACCGCTATCCGCGCTCGGTTTCTGGCAGGGCTTTCGGCGCCACGGGGTGATTTTCATTCCGGCGCTCGGCGCAGTGGGACTCCTGCTCATGGGCTACGATCTCCGCCCCCTGGTCCACGACCTCGACCACGCGCACAATCTCACTCTGCCTGGGGTGATGTTGGTGGCAGCGGCTCATCTTTGGAATATTCGCTCGATCCGCCAACGCGCCCTCGCCTAATCATTGGCCCCCGGGGGCCAGGCCTGGAGTGGTGCCATGGCGTACGCCTTAAGTTTTCCCCGTCTTCTTCGCTTGGGCTACGGCGCCCTTGAGCAATTACCTGAGGTGCTGGGGGCCCTAGGCGTCCGCCGCCCCTTGCTCGTGAGCGATCCGGCCATGGAAAGCCTGGGCCACGTGGCTCGGGTGCTCGGGGTGCTTAAGGACGCGGGCCTGGATGCCCAAGTCCATACGGACACGGAACCCGAGCCGGCCGATGGCAGCATTCTTCAGGGCGTCGCGGTGCTTGCTGCATCGGGCGCCGACGGCCTTGTGGCCCTTGGGGGCGGTAGTGTCATCGACAGCGCCAAGGCCATGGCCGTGCTCGCCGCCGGCGGCGGTGGCATTCGCGATTACGCCGTTCCTCGCGAAGTCACCCTGCCCCGGGTTCCCATCATTGCCCTGCCCACCACCGCAGGCACGGGCTCGGAGGCCACGCGCTTTACGGTGATTACGGAAGCGGCGAGCCAGGAAAAGCTCCTGTGCCGGGGCGCCGCTTTCCTACCCGATGCAGCCCTGATTGATCCCAGCTTTACCTTGAGTGCGCCCCCTCGGCTCACCGCCGATACGGGCCTCGACGCCCTCACCCATGCTCTGGAAGCCTACGTGTCCAAGCTGGCCAACCCCGTCTCCGACACCTTCGCGCGGTCGGCCATGGCACGGATTTCGGCTCATCTTGAGCGGGCCTATGAGCATGGGGCTGACCAGGAGGCCCGGGAAGCCATGATGCTCGGCGCCTTCGAAGCGGGCCTTGCCTTCTCCAATGCCTCCGTGGCCCTGGTGCATGGCATGTCCCGTCCCGTGGGCGCCCTCTTCCACGTCCCCCATGGCCTTTCTAACGCTATGCTGCTCCCCACGGTCACGGCCTTTTCTCGAGAGGCCGCCCTTCAGCGCTATGGGGAAGCCGCCGTGCTCATGGGCTGGGCCGACGCCAGCGCCAGCTCCGAGACGCAAAGCCAGGCCTTGATTGAAGGGCTTTCCACGCTGAATCAGCGCTTGGCCGTGCCCTCCCCTGCGGCCTTCGGCATCGATCGAGACGCGTGGTTTACGGCCCTGCCCACCATGGCCCAGCAAGCGCAGGCCTCCGGATCCCCGGCCAATAACCCCCGAGTGCCGACCTTAGAAGAGATGGAGGGGCTCTACGCAGCGCTCTGGGGTAATGAAGGCGCCTGAGGCCCCTCCCCTCCCGAGCGTCCTCGCTGACTACACGCTCGGGGGCACAGCGGGGCTCGGTTGGACCAATACGGTATACGCGCTCCAAGCCCCAGGGCGCCGAGGGTTCTTTCGTGCGCCTCGCAGCGCAACGCCCCCCCCGGGAGTGGATTGGGCCAGGGAAGGCGCGCTGCTCGCCGCGGCGGGGTCCCTCGCCGCAGCGGTACTGTTTTTTGACCCGGACAGCGGACGGCTGGCCACGGAAGCCTGCCCAGGAACCCCCTTAGACGCTCCATCCCTCAAGGCCGGTCCCTGCTGCCAAGCCCTGGGCCAGCAGCTGCGGCAGCTCCATGCCCTGCCCTACCCGAAGGACGCCACGCCCTTCCACCCCGCCCGCTATGCCCTGCGCTGCCTGCAGCGCGCCGGAGCGCAGGGAATCAGCGCAGACCCTCGGTGGCAGGGCCGCCTTGAAACGCTCCTACCCTATCCTCTTCGCAGCGACCGCCTGACCCACAATGATCTGCATGGCGGTAACGTCTTGCGCCATGGCACTCAATTCACCTTTCTCGACTGGGAGCTCGCGAGCCGCGGCGATCCCCGCTTCGAGCTCGTGACCCTGGCAACGCACCTGGGCCTGGGGCGCCGCCAAGCCACGGCGCTCTTTTCAAGCTATGGCGCCGTGCTCCCGAGCGACCGGGAATGGCGCACGCTCGAAACCCTCCACTGGCTTCGCGAGTACGCCTGGGCGCTCTGGGCTAGAGGCGAAGGCATTACGGAAGCCGAGGTTCAGGAAGGCCAGGCCGCCGAGGCCTTAGAGCGCTTAGGGAGCGCTTAGGGAGCGCTTAGCGAGCCCCTAGGGCAGCAGCCCTCGATCCTCCAGCGCCGCCACCGCTGCCGCCAAACGATCGGGCCCCGTGCCCCGAAGGCTTACCCAAGGCCAGGCTTGGGCCGCAAGTATCGCCGCGTAACGCCCGTGCAGAGCGGCCCGGGCCTCTGGCGCGGGATGTTCCCGCAGGGGATCTTCATCCCAGGGCAGGTCCGGTTCGCATAGCAAATAGAGCCGCGGACCCTGCGCCGCCGCCGCCGTGCTAAGCCAGGGATCGACCCGGCCGAAGCGCACCTCCGCCCAGATAAACAGAGTCCACAGATCCGTATCGAGCACCGCCGGCCCTTCAGCCCAGCGCGCCCAGGCCCACTGGCGCCGAGCAATGGCAAGCAGGTCCCCTTCCTCGTAGCGCCCCCCTCGCAGCGCGAGGTAGGAACGGGCAGCTTCAGGCACGCAGGGGCGCCCGAGGCGCGCCGCGAGGGCCTGAGCCAAGGTGCTCTTCCCCGTGGACTCCACCCCCGTGAGCACCACGTCCATGGCTAGGCGCTTTGCTCCAGGGAGCGGCGCCACTGCTGAAAGCCCAGCACCGCCAGGCCCAGGTAAATGGTGTAGAGCAGCGCATAGAAGGGCAGGCCCTTTACGGCGTAGATACCCGCCGCAACCACGTCCACAGCTAGCCAAAGAGTCCAGTTTTCCAAGCGCTTCCGCGCGGATAGCCACATGGCGCCAAGGGAAAAGGCCGTGGTGGCGTTATCCCAGTAGGGTAAGGCGGCATCGGTGGTCCGCGCGAAGAGCGTTCCGAAAACCACCGTGCCCAACACCCCAAGGGCGAGTACGGCGAGGAGCTCGCGCCGGGGCGCACGCGTCACGGGAAGCGTTGAGTCCTCCCCTCCCAAGCCCCGGGACCAGACCCACCAGCCGTAGCTGTTTAAGGCAAGGAACCCTAGGTGGAGAAGGAAGTCTGCATAGAGCTTGGCCCCCCAAAAGATATACAGGGAGAGGAAAACGTAGACGATGCCCAGGGGCCAGGTGGCAATATGTTGGCGGATCAGGAGCCAGACGCAGGCCAGCCCCGTCACCAGCCCGGCGAATTCGAGGACGCGATCTACGGTCCAAAAGCTCATAAACTCCATAGGGACACCCCTTCGGGAAGGCACCGCATGAAAAAAACCATCGCCATTGTCGAGGACGATCCGGATCAGCGGGAAAACTACCGGGACGCCATCACCAAAAAGGGCTACCTGGTGCGGGCCTACGGATCCCGGGCCGAAGCCCTCGCGGGCTTCGAGCAGGCCCTCCCGGACCTTGCCATCTTGGACATCATACTCGGGGATGAGATCGACGCGGGCTTCGAGCTTTGCCGCGATCTCCTCGCCCGGCGTCCCAGCCTGCCCGTGCTCTTTCTCACCGAGCGCATCGATGAGATCGACAAGATCTCCGGGCTCCGCCTCGGCGCCTGGGATTATCTACCGAAGCCCATCTCCCTCGACTATCTGGCCGAGCGGATCGCATCCCTCCTGCGCATCGGCTCCCAGCGCGACGGCGGCGTCACGGCGCCGAGCCCCAGCGCGCAGCGCATCGGCGATCTCGTGCTCGACCAGGATGCCCTGCTCGTGTCCTGGAAGGGCCAAAGCATTGACTTGTCGGGGACGGAGTTTCGCATGCTTGCCAAGCTCGTTCGCGCCCCGGGGCACGCCGTAAGCTACGAAACCCTCATGAACGCCACCATGCAATCGTTGGTGACAAACAACACCATCAACACGCATATGCGCAATATTCGCAAAAAGTTCGAGGCGTGGACTCAAGCTTTTCTGCCATCAAGAGCGAATACGGCTACGGCTACCGCTGGGTGGGCAGCTAGCCCGTGGCTAAGCGACGGTTCCGGGGGCCGAGTCTCGCCACCAAGCTCATGCTCCTCGGGGCCGCGCTCCTTAGCCTCCCCTACTTCAGCCTGCGCCAGCTTTTGGCTATGGAGCAGTTTCTGATCCAGGGCCAGGCCCAGGCCCAGCTCCTCACCGCCGAAGGAATTTCCACGCTCCTCAACGGTCGGGACGATCTCTTCAACGATCTGCCCCTGAGCGCGGAGGGCTATGCTTCCCTCTACGCCCACCCCCTGCCTTCGGCCATTCGCCTCGACGGTCGGGACGGGGACTGGGACGGGCTCGCCGAACGCCGCCTAGTATTTGGCGCCGACCCGGACAGTGGCGATCGTCCCGATGGCTCCTTCGATCTGATCCTCGGGGACGCCCTACGGCTCGATAATGCCGATCATGTGCGTCTCACCTTCCAGGACGCCAGCGGTGCCCGGGGGCGCATCCAGCTCACCTTCTCCGGTCCCGGCGTGCTCACCGCCTACGCGATGGATGAGGCCTGGCGCTTTGCCAGCGACGGACAGCCCGACAATCGCATTCAGGGCTTCGTCTCCCCGACCAACACCGGGGAAGGCTACGTGGTGGAGTTCCGCCTTCCCCTAGCCATGCTGAATGCCCGGGAATCCTTTGGCATCAGCGTGGTGGATGTGGATGACTCCGTTAGCCGCAGCCCGCGCACCATGGTCCAAACCTTGCCCACGGCGGGGCCCGAGGCCTTCAACCTCATCGTGCTGCGCTCCCCAGAGGTTCTGAATATCGTCGAGGGGCTCGGCTATGCCGGAGCCCGCATTCTGGTCATCGATGGCGAGCGCCGGGTGCGCGCGGAAACGGGCGCCTACCAACGGGAGGGGCCGGAAGCCCCTCCCCTGTCTGCCCCCGCTCTCGGCCCCTTGGAATTTTTCCGCCCCCTCGTGCGCGGTCTCCTGGCCATTGCTCGGCTCGGCCAGGCAGATGGCGCCGATCCGGTCGCGAGCGATGCGGTGATCGACACGGCCCTCGCCGGAAGCCCCCTCGCCGTGCGTCGACGCCTAAGCGACCAGCAGGAAATCATCATGGCGGCCGTGCCCATTCGCGGGCGAGATCGCACTCTGGGGGCCGTGGTGGTGGAGCAGGACACGGATGAAATTCTTGCCCTGCAGCGCGACGCCCTCGATCGCATTATCGGCTTCGCGGTGCTGACCATTGCCCTGGTGTTCCTGGCCCTTCTCACCTTCTCCCTGCGCCTGGCCTGGCGCATTCGGGGCCTGGGCGCGGAAGCCTCCCGAGCCATCGACCAGCAGGGTCGCCTGCGTACCTTCGAGCTGCGCCGGGAAGCCCGCGCCGGAGACGAGCTTGGGGAGCTCTCCCGCAACGTCTCCCAGATGCTCGCGCGCCTGCACCAGCACAACCAGTTTCTGGAAAATATGCCCCGAACCCTGCGCCACGAGATCAACAACCCCCTAAACACCCTATCCACGTCCCTGCAGAACCTTGAGGACACCCAGCCGGAGCTTTCCGACAGCAAGTATCTTGATGCGGCTCGGCGCGGGGTGCAGCGCATTGGGGCGATCGTGCAAAACCTTGCGGACGCCGCGAATCTCGAGGAATCGCTGAAGGCCGAAGATCTGGAAACGCTGGATCTTGAGGCCCTCGTGGAAAGCTACGTGCGAAACTCGGCGGCCCTTCAGGCGCCGCGACGCCTTACCTTCCAGGGCCCGGAGACCGGGGTCATGGTTGAGGCTGCGGATTACCGTATCGAGCAGCTTCTCGACAAGATCATTGATAACGCCTTCGATTTTGCCTTACCGGACACGGCTATCACCGTGGCCCTGCGCCGGGAGCGCAGTGAAGCGGTGCTCACCATTCGCAACCAGGGGCCCCTCCTGTCCGAAGACACCCTCGCCAGCATGTTCGATTCCATGGTGACCCGTCGAGACGGCACGAACGACACCAAGCTCCATTTTGGCCTGGGCCTTTACGTGGTTCGGGTGATTGCTGCGCACCATGGCGGCAGCGCCCTGGCGCGTAATCTCCCCGACGGCTCCGGCGTGGAAATTGAAGTTCGCCTACCCCTGGCCCGGCGCCTCCGAGGAAACGCGAAATGATCTTTTCGGACGAAAGCCTCCCCTCGTGCTGGGGGCCGGGGGCGTAGGCCATGCCCTTGCCCAGGCCCTGGCCACCCATCCCCGGGTGGCTTCGGTGACCGCAACGCACCGCGGCGCGGCCACGGAAAAGAACGGGATTCCCTACCAAAGCCTCGATCTCACCGATGACAAGGCCATCGCTGCCTTCGGCGCAGCGCAGGTGAGCGGGCCCCAGGCCCCGAATCTGATTTTCTATACCGCGGGGCTTCTGCACGGAGAAGGGCTTGCGCCGGAAAAGCGCCTTGCCGAGGTGGAGAGCGCGGCCCTTTTGGCCAGCTACCGGATTAACGCCGTCGCGCCCCTCCTCCTGGCCAAGGCCCTTTCCCCCGGGATACCGCGCCGAGGCCCGGCGCTATGGGCCAGCCTCTCGGCTCGGGTGGGCAGCATTGGGGATAACCGGCTAGGGGGCTGGTACAGCTATCGTATGAGCAAAGCGGCCCACAATATGGCCCTGCGCACCCTGGCTATCGAGCTTAGGCGCAAGCATCGGGATCTGCTCTGCGTCGCGCTTCATCCCGGCACCGTGGCCACGAAGCTTTCCGAGCCCTTCCGCCGCCCCGATCAGCCAAAGCTGCTGACGCCCGAGGGCTCCGCTGCGGCCCTGCTGAAAACGGTGAGCGCCCTGACCCTCGAGGATCACGGCGGCTTCTTCGCCTACGACGGCCAGCCTATCCCCTGGTAGGGCGCATCGCGTTCTAGCGGAGGGCCAGCACCGCGTCGGCGTTTAGGGCCCCGGCCACGGTGAGCTTGCCCTGATCTTCAAGGTAGGCCACGGCAGCCAACACGGAGCGCGTCGCCGCAGGGTAAAGGTTCGGGGAAACGTCCGCGTACATCTTCGGCACCATGGCCGACACCTGTGTCAGCCCCGACGCCAGCGCATCGAGAATCTGCTGAGCCCGGGCCTGTCGATGGGCGATAAAGGCCCGCACGTGGGTTTTTGGATCTTCGATGGACGGCCCGTGGGTGGGCCAATAGCGGACGTCATCTCGATCCAGGAGCTTTTCCAGGGAGGCCATGTAGGCGGCCATATCCCCATCGGGGGGCGAGATCACGCTCGTGGACCAGCCCATCACATGCTTCCCGCAGGGCAAAGGCCATATGATTGGAGGTATGACCTGGGGTAAAAACGCACTCCACGGACCAGCCCTCGCCCTCGATGATCTGTCCGTCCACCACGCAGTGATCGGGGATAAAGTCCCAGTCCGCGCCCTCCTCGCTTTCCCCCTGATCCCCGAGGCGCCCGGCGCCGTGGGGCCCAAAGGCGTAGCTAGGCGCCCCCGTTTCCGCCTGGAGCATGCGGGCCCCGGGGGAGTGATCGTGATGGCAATGGGTAATGAGGATGTGGCTCACGCGCTCCCCATCGAGGCCGTCCAGGAGTGCCTCGATGTGTCGCGGATCGTCCGGGCCCGGATCAATGACCGCCACCGAGCCTTCCCCCAGCACGTAGGTGCCCGTGCCGTGGAAGGTAAAGGCGCTTGGATTGTGGGCGATAATGCGCCGGATCCTTGAGCTTAGGCGCTCGAGCTTGCCGTACTCAAAGCTCATTTCACGCCGATAGGGAATGCTTACGCTCATAGCCAGTGGCCTTACTGCAAACGTTAAATTCAGGCCCCTAGGCCCCCCGCTCCTTCAGCCAGCGATCGATATGATCGGCCGCCCCGTCCCGTGCCCCCGCGGGCTCGGTGAGGTAATGATCGCCGGGGATCATCACCAACGCTTTATCCTCGCTCCCAAGCGCACCATAGATGGCTTGGGCATCGCTTGGAAAGACCCCCGTGTCCGCCGTGCTTTGCAGCACCAAGGCGGGGATGCGCAGCCGCGCCAGATGCAGCGCCCCCTGGCATTCAGAAGCTTCAAGGCTCCACATGGCCAGCCAGCTCCGAAGCGTGCAGGTGAGACCGACGTTAAAGGGGGTGAAGTTCGCCCGAGAAGGATCGCCGGCATAGCATTGCTGCGGGGCGCGGTCGGAGGGGTCGAGGGTGCTATCCCACATGCGAGGATCGGCCCAGGCTCGGTGGAACAGGAAGGCCTCATCCCGATGCCCCGCCGCCGCCAGCGTTTCTAGGCGGCTCCGGGCCCAGGCCGTGATGCGATGATTACGCGCTTCCTGGGCGGCGCGGTAGCGCGCCACAAAGGCCGGGGCGAGGGGCAAGGCCTGAGTAAAAAGATCCAGTGCCGGGTCCCTGGCGAAGGGGTCGCGCTCGTCGATCACGGAAGGATCGCTCCAAGCCGTGAGCACCTCAGGCCGGCCCCCGTGGGCGTTCAGGGAAATGTAGAAGTCCGCCCCCGGAAGCGCACCCAACGCCTCGGGCAAGCGCTCCCCGGCCACGCTCCGGAGCGTGACCCCCTGCGCCTGGCTTTCGTAGGCGGCCATGAGTGACCCACCCCCGGAATTCCCCAGGAGTACGATGTTCTCCACGCCCTGTTCCCGAAGCCAGCGCACCCCCACGGCAATTTCGCAGAGGGCGTGATCGAGGCGGAAAAAGGCCTCGGCGCCCCGATATTTCGTATTCCAACCAAGAAAGCCGTAGCCCCGGGCCGCCAGGAGGGGCGCGAGGTAGTGCTCGGTAAAATCGACGTTGTAGTGCGTCGCGATAAAGGCTGTTTTTACCGGCGCCCCGAGGTGGTGCCAAAGGCCCTGGCAGGGGGCAAAGCCCGCCCCGTTCACCGGCGTCACGGGCGAAGCGCTCGAGACGAAGGTGCGCTGTACCCTCACGGCGTGGCCCCCGAGGTCTCCCTAAAGGTCAGGGCATAGTCCGCGCGCAGCTGGTTTTTCTGCACCTTCCCCATGGTGTTCCGGGGGAGCGCCGCCACGGGGAACAGGGCCTTGGGCACCTTAAAGGCCGCCAGCGCCTCCCGCAGCGCCGCCAGCGTGGCGTTCTCCCCAGGATAGGCGTCCACCTTAAGAACCACCGCCGCCACCACCGCTTCCCCGAAGTCCCGATGAGGGACCCCAAAAACCGCACTCTCTTCAATACCTGGCAGCGTATCGAGCACGCTCTCCACCTCCCGGGGATAAACATTCAAGCCCCCGGAGATGACCAAATCCTTGTGGCGGCCGACGATGCTCACCCGCCCGGTCTCGTCGATTTGCGCCATATCGCCCGTGATAAACCAGCCATCCCGGAAGCTTTCCGCGGTCTTCTCCGGTTGCCGCCAATAGCCCGAGAACACATTGGGGCCGCGGATTTCCAAAACCCCCACGGCGCCCTCAGGCACCGGCGCGCCTTCTTCGGACCGTAGGCGCACTTCCCCCTCCGGAAGCACGAAGCCCACGGTGCCGGGGATGCGCGCTCCCTCGAGGGGGTTGGAGGTAATCATGCCCGCCTCGGACATGCCGTAGCGCTCAAGAATCTTGTGCCCCGTGCGGGCTTCGAAGGCCTCGTGGGTTTCCGGCCGCAGGGGAGCGGAGCCGGACACCCAGAGACGCATGGCTGCGGAGGCCTCGACCGTGAGCCCCGGCGCATCCAGGAGCCGCACGTAATGGGTGGGCACGCCCATGAACACCGTCGCCCCGGGTAAGGCCTCGAGGACGGCCTCGGGGCTGAAGCGTGGCAGAAAGCGCACCTCCGAGGGTTCGAGCATGGCGCAGTGCAGGGCCACAAACAGGCCGTGGACGTGGTAGATGGGCAGGCTGTGCACAAGCACGTCATCGGCCTGCCAGCCCCAGAGAGATCGGAGCGCTTGGGCGTTGGACAATAGATTGCCATGGCTCAGCATGGCCCCCTTGGACCGCCCCGTGGTGCCCGAGGTGTAGAGAATGGCTGCAAGATCTTCGGCGCTCCGAAGCACGGGAGCGAGGGCCTCCCTTTCCTCATCGAGCTGCGCGGCCAGGGCGTCGAGGGTGAGGCAACAACAGCCGTCGGCGTGCGCAGCCAGCGCCTCCGGCGCGGGCAGCACCGCCACCGTCGGTGCTGCGTCGGCGAAGAAATAGGCCATTTCCGTCGCCGTGTAGGCAGTATTGAGGGGCACATAGCAGGCGCCCGTACGAAGCGTCGCCAGATATAGAACGACCACCTCTACGGATTTTTCCGCCTGCACCAGGACCCGATCCCCGGGGCCCACGCCCAGCGCTTGGAGCCCCGCTGCCCAGCGTCCGGCCCGCGCGTGAAGGGCGCCGTAGCTGACCCCCTCGGCGCCCAGGTCCGGGCCGGAAAAGGCCCGCTGCTCTGGCTTCCCCTCGGCGGCGCGCCACAATGCGTCGTAAAGCCCCATGCGATTCTCCCCTATCGTATGCTTGCGCTCTTCTTCCACCGAACCGGACCGAGGCCGCATGCCTGATGTGATGCCCCTGGGCAATTTTCTCCCCCTCTGCTTTGCCCTGGGCCTCGGCACGGGCTTTCTCGGCGGGCTGCTCGGGATCGGTGGCGGCGTGGTCATCGTACCGTCCCTGGTGCTGATCTTCGACGCCTTCGCCCTCCCCCTGGGCATTCGGGAGGCCGTGGCCACAGGCCTTGGCGCCATGGTCTTTACCAGCCTCGCCGCCGGCCGGGCCCAGTGGCGGCGGGGGGCCCTGGAGTGGCCCTTGCTCCGGCGCTGGACACCGGGGTTGATGCTTGGGGGCCTAGGCGCCGGCACGCTAGCAAGCCTGCTCCCGGAGATCGCCCTAACCCGCTTCCTCGGTGCCTTCCTCGCGGCGATTGCCGTGATCTTCCTGACTCGCTGGCAGCCCCCGGCGCAGCGCCGGCACCCGGGAGCTGCGGGCACCACGGGGCTCGCTCTGGGCGCCGGTCTGCTTTCGGGGCTCGCGGGCATCGCCGGAGGCAACATCATCGTGCCCACGCTGATCTTTTTTAACATCAGCCCCGTGCGCGCCGCCGCCCAATCCAGCGCCCTCGGCGTCCCGGTGGCCCTCGCCGGGGCCTTGGGCTACGCCGTGCTGCCGTCCGTGCCCCTTTCCGGCACCCTAGGCGCACTCTACCTGCCGGCGGTGGCGGCCCTGGCCCTCGGCGCCATGATCTCCGCGCCCCAGGGGGTCCGCCTGGCCCATCGGGTCCCGGCCCTCGCCCTGCGCCGGGCCTTCGCAGTGCTGCTCCTCGCCGCCGCGCTCCGTCTCATCAGCAAAACCCTCTAGGCCCCCTCGCCAAAAGGCTTCGCATTCGGCCAGGGCCTGGCCCCGATGGCAGCGCCGGGGTGGCGTCTCCCCGGGCCATAGGGGCGCGAGGTCTGACGCCGCAAAGCGTCGATCCACAAAGGCCACCACGCCGCGATCGGCGCTGCGTCGTATTAATCGCCCAGCGCTCTGAAGCGCACTGCGCAGGGCCCGCGCTTCGTAGCTTCGAAAGCGCCCCTCCGTTGCCTGAGCCGCCAGCGCTTCCTGCTCCTCATCGGGGGCCGGCAGGGGTAAGCCCAGAATGAGCACGCTGGCGAGGGCCCCGGGGGGAAGATCCATGCCTTCGGAAAAGCGCCCCCCGGCCACGATCAGGGCGAGGCGGCCCGCCCCGGGGCTGCCGGCCTGTCGGGGCGGCGCGGCAAGCTCGGCAAGGAAGGCATCCTGCTCCGCCTCGCTCAAGCTCCGGCGCTGCACCGGGCCTAGGCGCTCTCGCGCCGCTGCCCGAAGGGCCTCCGCGAGCCTCTCGAGCCACGCAAAGGCCGGCACCACCACCAGGTGATGACCGCCAGCCTGCTCGGCCCAGGCCGTCAGGAAGGTGACGAGGTCCGGCAGGGCGTGCTCCCGGTGCCGGGCCCGGAGGTCAAAGTCGGAAAGGAGAAGACTGAGCTGACGCTCCCGGGGGAAGGGGCTTGGCAGACGGAGCGTGGGGCTTTCGGGAAGGCCCAGGGCCTCCCCTTCGCTAGCCAGCGGCGCCAAGGTAGCGGAAAAGAGCAGCCGCGCCGGGGTCACGGGCCAAAGGGTTTTCAGCACCGGCGCCGGGGACAGGAGCGCGAGGGTGAGCGTACCCGGGACCGCCGCCTCCCAAAAGGCGCCGGGGTGTGCTGCGTCCAGCTGCTGCAAGCGATGAAAACGAAGCAGCTCGCCGCGCAAAGGACGCAGAGACGAGGCAAAGGGCAGCTCGCGCAAGCTGTGCAGGGTCCGCTCGAGCAGCGTCGCAAGGGCCCCGCCCGATGACCCTGAGGGCCCAATCCCCTGGGCATGCGAGAGGCGCTCGAGGTGGGCGACGAGGGCTTTCAGCGGTCCCTGCCAGGGCCCTGCAGGGGCTTCCGCGAGGGCCCTCCGTAAGGCGCCCGCATCCAGCGCCTGGCGATACATGCCCCGTACGCGGGCATGAAGCTGATGGGCCTCGTCCAGCAACAGCATGGCGCCCCCCTCCCCCGGGGACAGCAAGGCTGGCTTTCGCTGCAGCGGATCGAAGGCAAAATTCACGTCGCTCAGCAGCACATCCCCATCCCGGGCCAGGCGCTGCGCAAGGGCCACGGGGCAAAGGCCGTGGCGACGCCCGAGGCGGCGAAGCGCCGCTGTGGTGAAAAGCGCATTGCGATCGCCTCGCCGGGGCGCCCGAAGCGCCCGAAGTACGGGACGGCTTCGCCCATAGAAATCCTGGCCGTGGGGACAGGCGGGGCCGCTGCAGACCCCATCGGCGGCCAGGCACAGGGTGCTTTCCGCGGGCAGCTCTACCACCCGTAGGGCCAGCGCCGTGGGAAGCGTCTCCTTAAGCGTTCGGAGAAAGGCCCCCCGCTGGGTGCGCCGCGGCGTCATAATCCAGAGCCGCTCCTGCCGGGCCTCGGGCAGGGCTTTGAGGGCCCCGAAGAGCACCCCAAGGGTTTTCCCCAGGCCCGTCGGGGCTTCCGCCAAGAGGCCCTCACCGCGCCGACAGGCCCGAAAGGCCGCCCGAGCCAGGGCTAGCTGCCCGGCCCGAGGCTGGGGCAAGGGAAAGGCCAGGGCAGACAGTGCCCCATTCCGAGCCCGAAGGCGGGCCCCCTCCCCGGCGAGGCCGGCGCCGTAGGCCCTCAGGCATTGCTGGAGAAAGGCCTCGAGGGCGGCCGTGGGCTCCTCCCAGCGCACCGCCGTCGCCGCCCCGGAGCTGGCCTGCACGTAGGTGAGGCAAAGCGCTAGGGAATCGGGGCACTCCGGCGTCTGCCGGGCCAGGAGCGCGCCGTAGCAGCGCAGCTGAGCCCGGTGCAGTTCGAGATCCTCCTGCGCTTCCCCGAGCGTGCCACCGTAGCTTTTGACCTCTTCCACCATCCAGCCATGAGCGCTCCGGACAACGCCATCGGCTCGGCCCCCAAGGCGCAGCTCCAGCGCGCCCTGAGGGAAGGTGCCTGCGAGGCGCACCTCCCTTTCGTAGTCAGCGCCCTTACTCGCCTGGTAGCGCTGCTGCGCCCGAAGCCCTTCAAGGGGGGCTAGGGGCAGGGCCCGGCGATCGAAAAGCCCTCCCTGGCGATAGAGGGTCTGGACCAGATGACCAACGGAAAGCTGCCTAGCCAGCATCGCGGGCAGCCTCCAGGGCGAGGCAGGTTGCGGAAAAGCCCCAGCGCGGTAGCAGAGTCAGCCACTCCCGCTGCTCTCGCCGGAGCTGATCCCCGGGGCCCTTGACCTCCACGAAGCTGAGCTCACCGTCCTTGGACAGCAGGGTAAGATCGGGGAAACCCCGGCGGCAGCGCAGGGGTGCGCGGAGCAGCCAGGCCACCAGAGCCGCCCAGCGCTCCGGGGTTTGGGCCAGCGCCCCCATCGCCAGCCACAGGGCGGAGCTGGGCAGCTGCCGGGGCACCAGGGCATTGGCGATGCCCCCAAAGCGGTGCCAGAGCCCTTGGGCGGCTTCGAGGTCAAAGGCACCGGAGGCCAGCGCGGCGCACCGTGCCTCGAGGGCCTCGGCCCGTGCTGGATAAAAGTCCTCGGTGAAGAGATCGTGGGGGGCCGTTTGCTGGGGATGGGTAAAGGCGCCGGGGCTTGGGGCAAAGATCACATCGGCGGCGCTTAGATAGAGCACCCAGGCGGGGAAGCGGTTCTCCCAGTGCCAGCCTCGAAAGGCACCTAGATGGCGCAAGGCGGCCCCTTCCACCCGCCCAAGCTGACGCCCCACGGGCAGAGCCAGCCGAGCGCGCATCATCGGCAGCTTCGGCGCCGGGCGACAGCGACCGCGGCCGTAGTCGTAGCGGGCAACGTCCCCTCCCGGCGTCGCGTCGAGGGTGGCCAAACGCCAGGCCTCCTGTTCCCGAGCCCCTATTTCATGGAGCCAGCGAAGGGTTGCGAGCCCTTCCACCGCCCGAGGCAGAGCGCCCAGCACGCGAAGGGCAAAGGCCTCCTCCCCCGCCGCGCGGGCATGGCGCGCCAAACGCCATAGCCCTCGACCCCGCCGCGCTTCGTCCCGGGGCCGCGGCCCAGGCCAGGCCAGGGCACAGAAGAGCCGCCGGCGCAGCGCCGCCGCCTCGGGCAGCCGAAGCCCGGGGGACCAGGTGCCATCGGCCGCCTCGTGGAGCGCAAGGGCCCCCTCGAAAGCCCCCCGGGAGGGCCAGGGCGCGCCCTTCGGCACCTGGGCAAAGCGCCGCTGCTGAAGGGCAGAGACCACGAGGGCGTTCAGGTCTCCCTCCGTTTCACCGAAGTAAGCAAAACCTAGGCGCTGAGTGGCCCGGGCACGCTCCCGGCGGACCGTGAGCGGCAGCAGGCCCCGCGCCAGGAGCGCCGGAGCCGCAGCTACCAGGGTCGCCTCCAGGGCCGGCCGGCGCTGATCCCGCGGCCGGGGCAGACCTAGTGCGTCGCAGAGCGTAAAAAGGGTTGCCCGGGGCAGCAACGTAAGGCGTGCGGGGACATCGTGCTCGAGGGACAGAAAGCCCCCGAGCAACAGCGCAAGGACGGGACCGGTGGGATCGCCAACTTCCTCGTAGGTGAGCTCTGAAACAATAAACCGAGGGCCCTTGCGCAGTAGCAGGCGCGCCCAGAGGCGCTGCGCCGGCAAGGGGAGGCGTTCAAAGTCCCGAACGTAGGCCCGCAGATCCTCCGGGCACAGGCCCGGAGCCCAGCCGCCTACCCAGCGCAAAAACTCGAGCACGCGCTCGCGATAAAAGTCGCCAAGCCCGGGGGGCACCGGAGAGGGGGCGGAAAGCGCCACGGCGTACCTTGTATAGATTTACAGGCTGTTTTTATTAACAGTCTTTCGGGAGAAGCACAAGGCCTAAGGGGGCCAGGGAATGAGGCGCTCAAAGTCCATCGGGGCGAGGCGCTCCCGAGGTCGGCGCCGGGCATCCTCCAGGAGCTGCTGCCCTAGGGCCTCAAGGAAGGGAAAGCCCAAGGTTTCGTATTCGTAGCGATCGTCGTTAAAGATCCCGTTGGCGTTCACATAGACCGTCGCCGCCAGGAGGAACTCCGTTTGCGTGCTGCGCTCCACAAAATAGGCCACATCCGTTAGAAAACCATAGGCGTCCCCTACCTTATTGAAAATCACGAGGTCCTCGGGAAGCGTCGGCGCCCGCCCTCCAAAGGCGAGGAACTTCACATAGCCCTCGGGCAAGGCGGCGTAGGTTTCGTAGCCGCTGCGCGGCGCAAGCTGCCCAAAGCGCTCCAGAAACCAGCGTCGATCCTTCTCCGGGAGCGCCAGGCGCTGGGTCGGCGGCACCGTTTCCGGGAAGTAAAGACTTTGGAGAAAGGCCAGCTGCGCCTCTAGGGGAAAGGCATTCTTTTCATCGAAGGCCTTCGGGCCAGGGATTAGCTGCCCCTCAAGCTCCTCCCCCTGCCCAAGGGGGAGGGCCGGTCCGGGCGGCAAGGGGCGGGCTTGGCGCGGTCCCCAGGTCCATTGCCGCGGCCCCGGGGCCAGAAGGCGTACGGGATTTAAGCGCTGCATTGCCTCAGGGGTCAGGGAAACGGACAAACGATGACGTATGCGTACCCCTTCATGGCCCAGCGCGGCCATGCGCGCTTCCACGGCCTCCGGGCCCAGCCACTCGTAAAGGCGGTTGTAGGCATCGTTATCGCTGACCAGGGCAATCTTCTCGATATAGCGCGCCACCGTGGGGAGGGCGCCATCCCCAAAGGCGTCATAGCTCACAGCGCTTTGCTCGGGATGGGCTGCCCCGGTCAGGAGCACGGCCGTCCGATCGGCGCCGAGCAGAGTGCCCAGGTGCTCCAGGGCCAGGGCCGCCAAGGGAAGCTTTACCGTGGACGCGGGATAGAAATATTCATTTTTATCAACACGATATCGGAATTTCTTAATAGAAACTGTACCACTTGCGTCCCGGGAAAGGGGCGCATAAAGCACCTGCACGCGATGGCCCTTCGGATCTTCCATAACCGGCCCGAGGGCCCCCGATTCGAGCAGCCTCGCCAACGCGGCATCGGAATCAATCACCGCCGCGCTGTGCCCGCTAGAGGCCAGGGTCAGCAGCAGGAATGGAATCAGCCAATTGATGAATATTAGGAATGTATTAGTTGTCTCTCTTTCCATACTCTTTAGCAACTCAGGCTGGTAGGGTGCGCGCCGTCAGCTGGTAGCGGTGGAAGCGGAAGCACTCTCTAGGTCTCCAACCCTCCCCCTCCCTCCCCGGGGGCCTAGCCAGAGTGCTTCCTCTTCTATCGCTTTCTATCGCTGCTCACCCACGGGAGCTTGCCATGTCGAACTACCTAAACGAAATCGAAGCCGTCCGCGAAGGCCTGAAGGGCAAGGCGGAATGGGGCGCGATCAATCCCGAGTACGTGGTGCGCATGCGCCAGCAGAACCGTTTACCCAGTCCCTGGGCGCCTGGCACGGCTTCATCGCCCAGCAGACCATGATGTCCGTCAAGAAGCGTCACGGCTCCACGGATCGTCGCTACATCTACCTTTCTGGCTGGATGGTCGCGGCCCTCCGCTCGAAGTTCGGCCCCCTCCCCGATCAGTCCATGCACGAGAAGACCACGGTGCCGGAGCTCATCGAAGAGATTTACACCTTCCTGAAGCAGGCCGATGCGCGGGAACTGCGCCATATGTTCACGGCCCTCGACGAAGCCCGGGCTGCTGGCCAGGACACCACGGCCCTTCTCGAGAAAATCGACAACTACGAGACCCACGTGGTGCCGATCATTGCCGATATCGACGCGGGCTTCGGTAATGAAGAGGCTACCTACCTCCTCGCGAAGAAGATGATTGAGGCCGGGGCCTGCGCTATCCAGATTGAAAACCAGGTGTCCGATGCCAAGCAGTGTGGGCACCAGGCCGGTAAGGTCACCGTGCCCCACGAAGACTTCATCTCCAAGATCAACGCCGTGCGCTACGCATTCCTTGAGCTCGGCATCCCCGAGGGCATCATCGTGGCCCGCACCGACTCCCTCGGCGCTGGCCTGACGCAAAAGGTCCCCGTTTCCCTCACCGCCGGTGATCTGGGCGACCAATACTGCAGCTTCCTCGAAGTGGAAGAGGTCAAGGACCTCTCCGAGCTGCGCCAGGGCGACATCACGATTCAGCAAGACGGCAAGCTCGTGCGGCCCAAGCGCCTCGACAACGGCCTCTATGCCTTCCGGGAGGATACGGGCATCGACCGGGTGGTGCTGGACTGCGTCACCAGCCTCGAGCACGGCGCCGACCTTCTCTGGATCGAAACGGAGAAGCCCCACGTCGGCCAGATCGCCGAGATGGTGAACAAGATCCGTGAGAAGCGCCCGGAAGCGAAGCTGGTTTACAACAACTCGCCGTCCTTCAACTGGACCCTGAAGTTCCGCCAGCATGTCTACGAGACCTGGAAAGCGGAAGGTCAGGACGTGTCCGCCTATCCCGATCCGGCCACGGACGAGAAGGGCCTTATGGACGTGAGCTTCGACACCACGCCCCTGGGCCAGGAAGCGGATCGCCAGATCCAGTCCTTCCAGGCCGATGCGGCGCGGGAAGCGGGCATCTTCCATCACCTCATTACCCTGCCCACCTACCACACGGCAGCCCTGTCCACGGACAGCCTCTCGGAAGGCTACTTCGGCAACGACGGCATGCTGGCCTACGTCCTTGGGGTGCAGCGCGCAGAACTCCGCCGCGACCTCGCCGCGGTGAAGCACCAAGATCTTGCGGGTTCCAACATTGGCGACGATCACAAGGAATACTTCCTTGGAGAAAAGGCCCTCCTCGCCGGGGGCGCCGCCAACACCATGAACCAGTTCTAAGGTTCCTCCCCGGGCCGATTTTCGGCCCCCGGGCAGGCCCCTATCCTGCCCCTTTTAGACGGCGCCGCAAGGCGCCGTTTTTTTTGCCGCCGCGCCTCCGCTGGGTCACACTCCAAGACCTTACGCACGAGGAGACCTTCGGCATGACCCTGCGATTCCTAACCCCCGCGTTGGCCGCGCTGGCCCTTGTCAGCACCCCGCTTCTCTGGGCCAGCGAAGCACCCCTACTGGGCTTTGGCCCCGAAGGCAGCGCGACCCAGCACGCGCTCGAGGCCCGCTTCAGCGCCGCCCTCAGCGCCAGCGATCAGGATCAGTGGCTGAAAACCCTTACCGCCGAGCCTCATCACGTGGGCTCCGCCGCCGGGGCCCGGAACGTACAGTGGATGAAGGAACACTTCGAAAGCTGGGGCTATGAAACGGAAGTCGTACGCTATGACGTGAGCATCCCCTTCCCCACCGTGCGCCGGGTCGCCCTCACGGCCCCGGAAGCCTGGGAGGCGGCGCTGACGGAAGCGGGACTCGCGGAAGATCCCTCCACCCAAGCCCCGGAAGGTCTCCTGCCGCCCTATCATGCCTTTTCCGCCGCTGGCGACGTGGAAGCAGAGCTGGTCTTTGTCAATTACGGCTTAAAGGAAGACTACGAAGCCCTGGCTCGGCGCGGCATCGACGTTAAAGGCAAAATCGTCCTAGCCAAATACGGTCGCTCCTGGCGCGGCATTAAGCCGAAGCTTGCTGCGGAGAAAGGCGCCATCGGCGCTCTGATCTATTCCGATCCTGCGGACGATGGCTACGGGCAGGGGGATCCCTATCCCCGGGGGCCCTTCAAGCACGAAACGGGGGTGCAGCGCGGCTCGGTCATGGACCTACCCCTGCGCCCGGGGGATATCCTGACCCCCTATGCGGGCGCTAAGGAGGGTACGCCGCGCCTTCCCCTGGAGGAGGTGGAAACGCTCACCCCCATTCCCGTCCTCCCCCTGTCCTACGCTGATGCTACGCCTCTCCTGAAGGCCCTTGGGGGCGAGGTCGCCCCGACGGACTGGTTCGGGCAGCTGCCCTTTGCCTATCACCTTGGCCCGGGCCCCGCTCGGGTCCGCCTGACCCTCGACTTCGACTACAAAACCGTGCCGGCCTATAACGTCATTGCGCGCCTCCCCGGCGCACGCCTCCCGGAGCAGTGGATCCTCCGAGGGAACCACCACGATGGCTGGAACCACGGCGCCGCGGACCCGATCTCGGGGCTGGTGGCCATGCTGGCGGAGGCCAAGGCCCTTGGGGCGCTGGCCGCCGAGGGCCATCGCTTAGATCGCACGGTCATGTACGCCGCCTGGGATGCGGAGGAGCAGGGCCTCATCGGCTCCACGGAGTGGGTGGAGGATCACGCCGAGGCGCTCCGGGCGCACCTCGTGGCCTACCTCAATACGGACGGCAACAGCCGCGGCTTCGTGAGCCTTGGGGGCAGCCATAGCCTCCAGCGCCTGATGAACCAAGTGGCCGAAGCCACCACTGACCCAATCCTTGAGGTGCCCGTCACGGACCGGCTCCGGGCCAAACTTCGGCTGAGCGCGGACAAGGGCGACCAGCAAGAGGCCCAAGCCCCGGAGCTGCCCATCGCGCCCCTGGGCTCGGGCTCGGACTACTCGCCCTTCCTCCAGCACCTAGGCATCGCGTCCTTGAATACGAGCTTTGGGGGGGAAGGGCCGAGCGGCAGCTATCACACTCTTTACGACACCTACGCCCACTACACGCGTTTTCGGGACCCTGGCCTCCGCTATGGCGTGGCCCTGGCGGAGCTCAACGGTCGGGCCACCCTTCGCCTCGCTCAGGCGCCCCTCCTCCCCTTCGAGTTTGAAGGCGTAGCCGCAGCGGTAGATCGCTTCCTCAGCGACCTTGAAGGCGCCACGGAGAAGCAGCGCACGGCGCAGCAGCAGCGGACCGCGCGCCTTAAGGATGGAAGCTATGCCCTAGCCCTCGACCCTGAAGGCGCTGTGGCGCCGCCAGAAGCGCAGCGCTCCGTGCCCTACTTCAACCTTGCGCCCCTGCGAAATGCCCACGCCCAGCTGGCAGAGGCCGCCAAGCACTACGGGGCGCTCACCGCCGACCCTACGGCCCTACCGGAAGCGCTGCGGGCCACCGTCGACCGCATGCTGGCCCAGGCAGAGGCCCAGCTGACCGATCCCAAGGGCCTGCCCCGGCGCCCTTGGTTCCGCCATTTCCTCTACGCCCCCGGGTTCTACACGGGCTATGGGGTGAAAACCCTACCGGCGGTGCGGGAGGCCATCGAGGAGGAGGAGTACGAGCAGGTGGCCCAGGAAGTGGCACGTACGGCAGCCCGCCTGGAGGCCCTCACGGCGCATATCGAGGCGATAAATGCGCTGCTCGAAGCGCCACGCTAAACCGACGTCAGCGTGTAACCTGTTTCATGAACAAGGGCACCTTATGCTCAAGCGAACCTACCGGCTAGCGCCGATGATCCTGGCCGCAGCTCTGCTCATGGGCTGCGCGCCGGAAGCACCGGAAGCGCCTAGCGCCGTGGAACGGACCGGGGCTGGGACCGCCCAAGCTGCCGTCGCCATGCCCGACACCCATTCCGCCCGAGTCAGTGCGGAAACCCTAAAAGCGGGGGGCAACGCGGTGGATGCCGCTATTGCCGCAGCCTTTACCCTCGCCGTCACGCTGCCGGAAGCCGGCAATATCGGCGGCGGCGGGTTCATGCTTGTGCACATGGGTGGCGAGAGTGCGTTTCTCGATTATCGGGAGACCGCCCCGGCCCTTGCCGACCGGGACATGTACCTCGGTGAAGATGGCGAGGTCATCGCCGATTCCACCCTCGTGGGGCCTCGCTCCGTCGGCATCCCGTCCACGGTGGCAGGCCTGTGGGCCGCCCATCAACGCTACGGCACCCTACCCTGGGCGGAGCTCCTCCAGCCCGCCATCGCCCTCGCCCGGGACGGCTTTCTCGTCCCCAAGCACTTGGCTGATCAGATCGCCGAGGGGGTCGAAAACCTTGAGGGACGAACCAACTTCTCCACCTACTTCGGTCCCGCGGCCAAGGCCGGGCACCGTCTGCTTCAACCCGAGCTGGCCCATACCCTAGAGCGCATCGCCACCGATGGTCGGGACGGCTTTTATCTCGGCAAAACGGCGGAGCTCCTGGTGGCAGAGATGGAACGGGGCGGCGGCCTCATCACCTTCCAGGATCTCGCCAGCTACGAAGCCGTTTGGCGAGAGCCCCTTAGCGATGCCTGGCGGGGCCAGACTGTGGTCTCCGCGCCGCCCCCCTCCTCCGGCGGCTTCGCACTCCTGCAGCTGCTGCAGGGGAAGGACCTTCTAGCCGAACACTTTGAGGGCTTAGCCCATAACTCCGCCCCGTATGTACATCTCGTTGCGGAGCTCGAAAAACGCGTATTCGCGGATCGGGCCGAGTACCTTGGGGACCCGGCCTTCGTCGATATCCCCATCGCCGCGCTGCTCGCTGACGACTATATCGAGCGGCGAGCGATGGAGGTTCAGCTAGACCGCATCTCGGCCTTCGACAGCGTCCGCCCGGGACTTGCGCCAGCCACCCCGCCGGCGGAGACCCGCGCTACGCTGTCAGCGATGGAACCGGCGGACACCACGCACTTCTCCATCGTTGATGCCGCGGGAAATGCCGTATCGAACACCTACACCATCAACTGGTCCTTTGGCAGCGGCGTGGTCGTGGAAGGGGCCGGCTTCCTCCTCAACAATGAAATGGACGACTTCAGCGCCAAGGCGGGCACCCCGAATATCTTCGGCGTTGTCGGCAACACCGCCAACGAAATCCAGCCGGGGAAGCGCATGCTGTCCTCCATGACCCCGACCCTGCTCCTGGACGACGCCGGTAAGGTCACCATGGTCATCGGCACCCCGGGGGGAAGTACCATCTTCACTTCGGTATTCCAGGTCATGGTGAACATCCTCGACTTCGGTATGTCCCCGGAGGATGCGGTGGCGGCAACGCGCTTCCACCACCAGCTCTTACCACCCGATCTGATTACCCACTCCTGGGCCAACCCCTTAAGCGATGCCGTGAAGGCAGAGCTGGCGGAGCTGGGCTACCGCACGGAGAAACATCTTTGGGAGTTCGGCAACGTGCAGGTGATCGTGCGAGGCAGAGACGGTTGGCAGGCCGCGTCCGACCCCCGGGGGCGGGGGGAATCCCAGGTGCTTAAGGTCGAGGCCCGGCCTGGCGAGGCCCGGCCCTAAACCATCCGGTGATGGACAGCCGTGGCGCCCCGGCAAAGGGCGCCACGTAGGTCACGGAATGCACGTGACGCACGTCGAAGAGGGAAAGCACGTTCCAGCCCGGCACCCAGGCGTCTCGGGGGGTGCCGTTATCCTCAAAGAACTGCAGGAGCCCACCCCAGTCCGGATGCCAGCGCTCCGTCAGGCTGAGCACATAGGCCACGCGCCGGGCTTGCCCAGGAAGGTCATCGCGATGGCGGGTGAGAAAATGCCCTCCGCGATAGCGCGTGGCCTGCCCATCAGCGTGGGTGATGTCCTGAAAGCCCGTCAGCGCCCGCACTTGAGCGAGCGTTTCCGGCGCATTCACCGCCGCCAGCACGGCCCGGAGGTCCAAGTTTTGGGACGCCGCCAGCTGGTGCCCTTCGTAGAGAAAGCCCACTCCTTGGGTCGCGGCCTGATGAAGCTCGCGCTGAAGCGCCTCCCGAGCTGCGGGGGACAGCTGCGCCAGGGCCTCCGGGGCCAGCACCTGCCCCTGCCCGCCCTGGGTCAGCATGAGGGCATAGCCGGCCTGCGCCAGCAGCCCATGCCAGGCCTTCGCCCGAGCTTCGGGCAGAGCCTGCTCCAAGCGAAGCCGCCCTTCCGCCGCGAAGCGCTGCGCCAGCGTTGCCCAATCCTCTCGAGGTGCAAGCATCGCCCCAACCCCTATAAGCCCCTAGGCGCCCAACCCATACAAAGAAAAAGGGCGGCCTGCGCCGCCCTCTCCCGGTTCCACGACCGCTTCGACGCCGAAGCCTCGCCCTAGCCGAGGGTGTAAACGCGCTCAAAGGTTTGCACAAAGCGCTCTAGGTCTTCGAGCTTGCCCATGCTGACCCGGGACCAGGTCTTGTAGGGCTCGTACACGCCGCGAATCAGCACGTTCTCAGCGCGCATCTTCGCCTGGAAGGCATCGGCATCACGGCCAATGTCGGCGTAGACAAAGTTGGTCTGGGACGGCACGTGGGGGATCTCAAGGCGATCAAAGAGCGCCTCCACCATCTGCCGCCCTTCCACAATTTTGCTCTTCGAGTAGGCAAGGAAGGCCTCGTCGTTGTAGCTGGCCAGGGCCGCAGCGGCCCCCACCACGCTCGGAGAGGTCATGGCGTGGCGCTTTAGCATTTCTGCCAGGTGGGGCGGCGCCAGGGCATAGCCCACGCGGAGCCCGGCCAAGCCATAAAGCTTGGAGAAGGTCCGGGTGATGATGACGTTCTCCCCGCGACGGACCAGATCCACCATGCTCGTCGCATCGGGGTTATCCGTGAGCTCGTTGTAGGCCTCATCCACCATCACCGTCGCCCGGGCGCTTACGGCTTCGCAGAAGGCGCGCATGCGCCCCCCTTCCACCGTCAGCCCCGTGGGGTTATTCGGGTTACAGACGTAGACCAGGCTGGTCATGCTGTCCGTGACCGCAGCCATGCGCTCGAGGTCCTGGTCCATTTCCCCCGTCAGGGGCACCCGAAGCACTTCCCCACCCATGCGCTCGGCGACGGTGAGGTGGGGCCCGAAGGTGAGCCCCGGCGCGACGATGCGGCCGTACTTGGTAAAGGCTGCGGCCGCGGCAAACAAACATTCCATGGAACCGGAGGTCAGGACGACGTGATCCGCCGTGAGGCCATGGCGTTCGGCGATCATCTCCGCCAGGGCACGATTGATCTTCCCCGGGTAGTAGGCGCCGCCTTCCGCTGCGGACTTCGTAATGGCTTCTAGAGCCTTAGGCGAAGGACCGTAGGGGTTTTCATTGGCATTGAGCTTCACAACGCTGGCGCTGGGCCCATAAAGCATCGGGGCCGCAGCCCAGCTGCGCTGCGGCAAGGCCGTGGCCACGGCCGCAGCCCCGGCCAGGGTGGCCATAAAGGCTCTTCGACTGACTTCCGTATTCATAGTGATAGTTTCTCCACTCCATCGACGATGACATCGTCAGCGCGCCGGCTAAGGCCTAGCGCTCGCTTAGCGATCCCCGGCTTCAGAAATACGCCCCCCCTTCCCAGAGATCAAGCCCTCCCGGGGCCCAGGGATGAAGCGATGAAAAAAGGGCTTGACCTGATACTGGTTGTTTATACAGTATTTCCTTCCAAGCCATGATTGATGAGGCCCAACCATGAACGCGTCCCTCGACCAGCTCCTCCAACACCCGCACCTGTGGCGCGCCACGGCGCAGCGGGGTTTCTCCGGGTCAGGGCTCAGCACGGGCTTTGCCACCCTCGATGGGGCCCTGGAGCAGGCCGGCTGGCCCCAGGATGGGCTGATTGAGCTCTTAAGCGATCAGCAGGGCATCGGTGAATTGCGCACCCTCCTCCCCACCCTGAAAACCCTTACGCAAAGCGAGGACCGGTGGGTAGCTTGGGTGGCGCCGCCCCATTTGCTCTCCGCGCCAGCCCTGGAAGCCGCGGGGCTCCGCCTCGATCGGCTCCTCCTGATTCATCCCAAAACGCCACAGGAACAGCTGTGGGCCATGGAACAGGCGCTGAAGTCCGGCACCTGCAGCGCTCTGCTGGGCTGGCTCGATCCGCGCCACGTGACCCCCCAGGTGCTGCGGCGCCTGCAACTAGCCGCCCGCAGCGGGGGCACCCTCGCCTTTCTATTCCGTCCGGAAGCCGCGGCCCAGGAGGCCTCCCCGGCGGAGCTACGCCTGCGCCTGGAAGCTGGAGAAAACGCGCAGGAGGTGCGACTACACGTTCTGAAGCGCCGAGGGGGCTGGCCCCTCGAGCCCTTCGAGCTCGCCCTGAACGACCCCCTAAGTCAGCAGCTGAGCCCGGCGCCAGAGATAACCTCCGGTGGGCCTATGCCTGTGAGCATTGGGGTCCCCGCCCAGCCCTTGGCGGCCGCCTCCCTCGAGCCTTCCTCCAAGGGCGCAGCAGAAACGCCGCGGCGCCTTTGGGCCCCCCGGGGGCCTTTCCGGGACGCCGCAGGGGCCCCTCCCGGGGCATCCCCTCGGTCGACGCCCCAGGCCCATCGCCCCGGGGGAGACGCCCCCCCCCAGGCTGCTCGCCACTAGCCCTGCGCCCTTGCCTGCGTATGCCCTATGGCCCGGGAAACCCTTTGGCTATGCCTTCATCTGCCGCGCCTGGGGCTTGAGCACTGGCTCAAGAGCGACCCGGAGGGGGGCGGCGCCCTGCCCCGAGCCCTTAGCGAGGAAGGGCGCCTATGTCAGCTCAACACTCATGCCCAGGCCCGGGGCCTTAAGCCCCAGATGGCCCTCAGCACGGCCCTCAGCATCTGCCAGGATCTTGACGTGCGGCCCCGCGCCCTCCGGGAAGAGCAGCAAACGCTGCACCTTCTGGGGGATTGGGCCACGGTGTTTACCTCGGACGTAAGTCTTTCAAGCCCTTCGAGTTTAATTCTTCAAATTGCTGATAGCGTTAAGCTTTTTGGGGGCGCGGATCGAATCCAGACCGCTGCCGTGGCCGGGCTTCAGGCCCAAGGCTACAGCGTCAGCGCAAGCCTTGGGCCCACTCCCCTCAGCGCCCAGGCCCTGGCAGAAGCGGGGCAGACGCTCTCCCTAGAAGCCCTTCGCCAGGCCCTCCCGGACGATCCCACCCTGAGCCCAAAGGTGCGCTGGTGCCAGGGCGTTGCCACCCAGGCCGCGCCCCTCCTAGAACGCCTACCCACAGCCAGCCTTTTTCCCAGGGGCGTGACGGCCAAGCTCCTGGAAGATCTCGGCCTACACCACCTCGGCGCGCTCCGCGCCCTCCCTCGGGCCGCGCTACAGACGCGCCTGGGCCCAGAGGCCCGGGATCGACTCGAACTATTCTGGGGCACCAAACCCGATCTCCGTCCCGCCCTGAAGCCCCGCCGGGCCTTCTACCGGGACCAGCCCTTTCTGGAAGATGCGGTGCACCGGGGCGGCCTACGCTTCCCTCTTCGGCGCCTCTGCGGCGAACTCGCCCAATGGCTCCGGGATCGGCAGCTGCGCACCGATCGCTTAAGCTGGC
>RGAU01000300.1 GCA_009919975.1 Gammaproteobacteria bacterium | reverse complement strand
GCGCTGGTGCTCACCGCCGGCTACTCCAAGATTGAGGTGACCAACCTCACCACGGAGGCCGAGGGTGGCCGCTTCAGCTTCATCGGCGCCGATGACCTCCCGAACGTGGCTCCCGGGGCCTTCTACGGCAGCGCCCTCGGCGGCGTCGTGTTCCTCGGCGACCGGGACGCTACCCGCGCCGGTATCCCGGAGAACATCTACTCCGCTACCGCCACCTACGACTTCTTCAACGGTCTGACCGTGAACGGGTCCGTGGTACGCGCTGACGCCGTGGATTCGGGCTTCTCCCGCTCCGTGCGCCTGCCCAGCTACACGCTGATCAACATCGGTGCGTCCTACGAAGTGGGCAACTGGAACTTCTCCGGCATGATCAACAACGTCACCGACGAAGAGCTGAGCTGCCCCGGAACTTCTCGCTCCGCGCAGCGTACCGTTTCTAAGGCGCAGCCCTTGACGGACCTCAAACGCCGGCCCCTTGGGGCCGGCGTTTTTCGTTACACTTCCAAAAATTCCCCATCCCCCACCTTTCTGGGAGTGCGATCCATGGCTCGAGGGTTCCTTCCCCTGTTTTTCCTGCTCCTTGCCCTGCCTCTGCCGGGGCTGTCTGCGGAACCCATTAAGGCCGTGGTGGTCACCATGTTTGAGCGGGGCGCGCCCCAGGGCGATGTTCCCGGAGAGCTGCAGCGCTGGGTGGAAAAGCTCCCCCTGCCTCGGGAACACGCTTTTCCCGCGGGGCCCTTTCCCTTGTTTAGTAACGATGAAGGCGTTCTTGCGGTGTGCACCGGCGGCGGCATCGCCAACGCCACGGCCACCATCATGGCCCTGGGCCAGGATCCCCGCTTTGATCTGTCGAAGGCCTACTGGCTGGTAGCCGGCATCGCGGGGGGCGATCCGGAGGATACGTCCCTCGGCTCCGCGGTATGGGCCGAGCACGTGGTCGACGGCGACCTGCTCTACGAAATTGATGCCCGGGAAATTCCGGACGATTGGCCCTGGGGCCTCATGCCCCTGGGGGCCAAAGCCCCGGCGAAGAAGCCTGAGGATATCTATACCGGTTGGACCGTAGATACGATCCACTTCGCATTGAATCGGGATCTTGCCACCTGGGCATTCGAGACCACGAAGCGCGTGCCCTTAGAGGATTCCCCGGCCATGGCCGCTTTTCGCAAGGCCTTCACGGAGCATGAGCCCGCCCGTCGTCCCCCGACCGTGCAGCTGGGGGATACGCTCGCTTCCAGCACCTACTGGCACGGCGCGCTCATGAACAAATGGGCAAACAGCTGGGTCAAGCTTTATGCGGGCGAGGCGGCAAACTTCGTGACCACTAACATGGAAGATACGGGGACTCTCACGGCTCTCGGGCGTCTGGGTGCCCTGGGCCTGGCCGACCCCCAACGCGTATTGGTGCTGCGCACGGTAAGCAACTATTCCATGCCCCCGGCGGGGCGCGATGCAGCCTGGAGTAGCACCGCGCCCTACCCGGATCAGGGGCAGCCGGCCCTTGAGGCGGCCTTCCGCGTGGGGTCTAAGGCGCTGGAGGGGCTGCAGGCGGCTTGGCCGGCCCTCCCCTGGGAGGTCGACGCCGGAGTAGCACAATGAAGCGGTCTCGACGCGCCCAGCGGAGCACCTTTGGCAGTGCGCTGGTGCTCGCGTGGTGTCTTTTAAGCGTGCCTTCCGCCCTTGCGGCAGGGCCAGTCTTCGAGCGCGCCCCCTGGTTTGAAGCCTTCAAGGCCCGGGCGGATGATGTCGCCCTGTATCGTTTTCTGTACGCCATGCCCAAGGGCGGCGATTTGCACCATCATCTTTCCGGCGGCGCCTTTCCCGAGTGGTACTGGGACCTCGCCCTGGCGGGGGAGGCCCAGGGCTACCGCTACCTGACGAAGGTGCGTATTAACGACTGCGGCTACGGCACCGACGAGTTTTCCGGGCAGCCCTACCTTCTCTACTTCCATACGATTTCAGAGCAGCGCTGGCGGGGCCTCGATGCCTG
>RGAU01000299.1 GCA_009919975.1 Gammaproteobacteria bacterium | reverse complement strand
TGGGCACGGCAGACATCGACGGCCTGGCGGAGCGGGTGGAAGCGGGGGAATTCGACGTGGTTGCCGTAGGCCGCGCCCTCATCGCGACCCCGAACTGGCCCCAGCTGGTGCAAGCCGGGCAGCTGGCCCAGGCGGCCACCTACAGCCGCGCCCAGCTCGCCGAGCTGGTCTAGAGCGCGAGCGGTGGCATCGCCGGCGGGGGCCGGCGGTGCCCCGTGGCCTGCTCGTAGGCGTAAGCCAGCTGGAGCAGGCGGTGATCATCCCAGCGTCGCCCGAGCCACTGGAGCCCTGCGGGCAGGCGCCCCGCCCGGGTAAAGCCCATGGGCACGGTGATCGCCGGCATGCCCGTCCCCGGCGCCAAACGCTGACTGTTATCCCCGGTGTATTCCGCATCGGCGCCGCTGAGGGACGCCGGCACGGCGGTCCAGCTGGGGTACAGCAGCGCATCCACCTCGGCCGCATCGAGGGCATTGGTGACCGCGGCCAGGAAGGCCTGACGCTCAGGGTGCTCGGCGAAATCCGGACAGGGCGGCTCCCAGGCCGACGGCGGCGCTAAGGGTCCCTCCGTGAAGAACTTAAAGCGACCCACGTTCGCCGGATGCACCTCGAAGGTCCCCAGGCGCGTGGCCACGTCCCGCCAGGGCACGCCCCCCCGAGCATCAAGATAGGCCGCCACGTCGGCGCGGAAGCGATTGCAGAAGCGCCCTCCCGCAAGGTGCCGCTCGAAATCAGGAATGACTAGGGGATCGACAAGCTCCGCCCCGGCAGCGCGCAAATCGTCCAGGGCTGCCTCGAAGAGGGCCCGCACCTCCGGGTCCGTCTCTGGCGGCACGAAGGCTCGGAGCACCCCCAGGCGCGCGCCGCGCAGGGCGCCCGCATCCAGAGCCCCGGCGTAATCCTCCGCGCGCCGCGCATCGGCCTCGGCGGTGGTCGGGTCCGCGGGATCGGATCCGGCAATGACGTTCATGATGGCCGCTGCGTCGGCGACCGAGCGCACCATGGGGCCCGCCATGTCCCGATCGAGCAGCAGGGGCACGATGCCCGCCCGGGAGACGAGGCCAAAGGTGGGCCGCAGCCCGACCAGGGCCAGGTGGGCCGAGGGCCCGCGAATGGAATTCCCCGTATCCGTGCCCAGCCCCGCCAAGGCAAAGCTCGCGGCCACGGCGGAGGCCGTGCCCCCGGAGGACCCCGCCGGGGTATGGCGGCGATCGTAGGCATTGGCCGTCCGGCCATAGCTCGAGGACAGGCTTTCCTTGGCGCTGAAGGCCCATTCGGCCATGTTCGTTTTGAAGAGCACCAGCGCCCCGGCGGCCCGAAGGCGCGCCACAAGGGTGGCGTCCTTCGTCGGCAGCGGCACGGAAAGCAGGGCTGCGGAGCCCCCCGTGGTGGGAAGTCCCGCCGTATCCATATTGTCCTTCACCGCCAGGGGCACGCAGTGCAGCGGCCCTAGGGGCTCTCCCGCTTCCCGCTTTTGATCCAGGGCCCGGGCCTGGGCAAGGACCGCCGGGTTCACCACGGTAACGGCCCGCACCCCCAGGGGCTGGTCATAGGCTTGAACGCGCTCGAGATAGTGGGTCACGAGGGCTTCGCAGCTGACGCGCCCGGAGGCCAGCGCCGCCTGCACCGCAGCGATGGAGCCCTCGTAGGCGAGGGCCCCCGGCGCTTGTCCAGCCCCGGCGCCCGCGCTCAGGAGCAGCCCCAGCGCGAGCCCTAGGGGGCCAAGGCGCCGGCGAAGCGCCCGGAGGCGAAGCATCAGAACGGCCACCACCAGGGGCTTTCCAGGGACTTCCGGCAGCCTCGAAGCTGGGTGTCGTAGCTGTTGGCGCGGGTTTGTACCTTCTTCGCCGTCTCAATTAGCCAGCCTTTGCTACGCCAGGTGCCCCGGCGGAACCCGCCGCGCCCGTCGTGATAGGCCAAATAGAGGCTGTAGGCGTCGTTGGGCTTCAGCCCAAGCTCCTTCACGCTGGCCCGGTTGTACCAAGCCATGAAATCGATCGCGTCGCGAAAATCATCGCGAT
>RGAU01000298.1 GCA_009919975.1 Gammaproteobacteria bacterium | reverse complement strand
ATGCGCGCGCTCATGGGATTCACCTTGGTGGAGGTGCGGAGGCTCTCGAGCATGCCCAGGCGAAAGAGGCGGATGAAACGCTCGTTGATCATGTCGATGGACGAAACGTTCACCCCGAGGGAGCTATCCTCGGCGGTCAGATCATGGCGACGTACCTCGGCCCGGAGGTTCAGGCCCGTATCCGAGGCCATATCTCCGGAGGCGACGGCTTCCGCCAGGGCGGCCCGTTCCTCGTCACTCAGTAGCTGTCCGTCGTCACTCATAGCCTGCGCGTCCTTACTGGACCACGAATTCCGTGAAGTGAACCTGCTCGATGCCGCCAAAGTTCTCGAGCTCCTCGAGCATGGCGTTCACCTTAAGCTGAATCTCTTCCCCAAGATTGGCGCGGAAATCGGGCTCCGCCAGCTGCTCTTCCGTAATCAGCCGGAGGTGGTCGAGGATCGCCGCTCGAATCGCCATCTCGTGGCGCTGCACGTTGTCGAAAACCCGCTCGTCAAAGTAGGTCATGAAAGCTACCTTGAGCTGAATGACCTTGCGCGAGTAAGCGATGTTCGAGGTCAGGGGCCGCTCCAGCTCGTGATAGGTCGCCTCAAAGCGCTCCCGATCAGGCATGGGCTTGGGGGTCGGCGCCGCCGCGAGGGGATCCTCTTCCTCGGCGGTCTCCTCTTCCAGCGCTGCCAGCTCCTCTTCGACGGAGGTTTCTGCCTGCTTATCAAAGAAGCCAGACATGTAGAGCGTGCCCATGATGGTGCCGCCTACGATGAGGAGCACGGACAGCACCCCAATAATGATCCAGAGAAGGCGATTACCACCTTTCTTCTTGCCCTCGTCTTCCTCGTCCGGAAGGTTATCTACGTCGCTCATGGTTCACTCCAAGGCAGCGAAAACGCCGCGAAGGTTATGCTGCAATACTAGCTCAAACCGTTATATCAAGCCCGGCATCGTTGCCCGGACTCCCCTGTCCCTTACCTGCGCTTTCTTGGGACGACATTGAACCCTCTTCTGACCGTCCCGCTCCCAGCGCCCCAGGGTTCCCATTTCCTTGGGAGGCCTGCCCCCCAGCCTGGCCACTCTGGGCGAAGGCGCCGCCTTGCTGCCCCCCCAAGCCCGAGCCGCCGGCCCCCCGGCCTTCCGTACTGAGGCGGGTCACCTCAAAGCCCGCCTGTTCAAGCCCTTCCTTCAGGCGCCCCAGGCCATCACCCAGGAGTTCTCGGGTCATGGCGTGGTGGGCCTGAAATTCCACCGCAATACGATCCCCGGAAAGCTCTAGGCGAACTTCTAGGGGGCCGAGCTGCGCCGGATTCAGCGCAATGCGTGAGGTCAGCTGCCCTGCCGCGGCCTGTGCGACCACCCGCTGGGCCAGCTGGGTGGCGAATTTTTCGCTCAGCTCCGCCCCTTCCCCTTCGACGCCAGGCATGGGGCGGGCGAGAGCCACGAGATCGAGTTCTCGGCGATCAGCGCCGGCCAGCAAAGGCGAGGAAACGCCCTCTGCCAGGGGTGCGCCCTCAGCTCCAGCGGAGGCCGAAGGGATGGTCGCCGTGCGCTGTGCTGCGGGGCGATCGAAGCCCCGGGCCTGGGCCCCAAGATTCTGTTTAAGCGCCCATCCACTGGCCGCCTGAACGGCCGGGCGTTGCGGGCGAGACGCGGCCTCGACGCGTTGGCCCTGGAGTTCCCGGGCAGAACGCCCCTCCCCCTTCAGCGCCTCCCGAAGGCCTAGGGCCACGGCGCCCACGGCAACCGGGGCACCGCGATCCGTGTTTAGCGGCGCTTTCGCATCTCGAAGCTCGGCGCCCGCCAGGGGCGCTCGGGGCGCCGGGGCGCCTTTAGCACTCACCGCCACCCGATTTGCCGGACCCACGGGGACTGCTTCGCCGCGCTGGCTGTCCGATACGATTTCAACGGAGCCCTCAGGAAGAACCGGAATGGTCTGGGCAGTCTGCGCCGCCGGAGCCGCCGGAGCCGCCGGAGCCGTTTGAGCCGTTTGAGCCGTTTGAGCCGTTTGAGCCGTTTGAGCCGTTTGAGCCGTTTGAGCCGTTTGAGC
>RGAU01000297.1 GCA_009919975.1 Gammaproteobacteria bacterium | reverse complement strand
GATCATGGTGGTGTTCCTTGGGGACTGGGTGGGGCAAATCCCCATGGCAGCCCTGGTATCCGTGATGATCATGGTGTCCCTGGGCACCTTCAGCTGGCAGTCCCTGCGGGATCTCCGCACGCACCCGAAGAGCTCCTCCGCAGTCATGCTTGCCACCGTGGCCGTGACCGTCGCCACCCACGATTTAGCCCAGGGCGTCCTCACCGGCGTCCTACTCTCCGGCTTCTTCTTCGCCCATAAGGTTGGGCAGATCCTGACCGTGCGTTCCCAGGCCGATGCCGAAGGACGGCTCCGGGCCTATACCGTGCTTGGGCAGGTGTTCTTCGCCAGCGCTGATCGCTTTGTGAACGCCTTCGACTACAAGGAAGTGATTGATGGGGTGCAGATCGATGTGAGTCGCGCCCACTTCTGGGACATCACCGCCGTCAGCGCCCTGGATAAGGTGGTCATGAAGTTTCGCCGGGAAGGCACGGAGGTCGAAGTGATTGGGCTGAACGAGGCCAGCGCCACCCTGGTGGATAAGTTCGCGCTGCACGATAAGGACGATGGGGATGACCTCCTCATCGCGCACTAGGCTTGAACGATGAATAGCACTCGGAAGGTTCTGGCCTGCGTCGATCAATCGCGCTTTGCGGCGAACGTGGTGGATGCCAGCGCCTGGGCATCGCAGCGCCTTCGGGCGCCGCTGGAGCTTCTGCACATCCTTGAGCAGCACCCGGAGCTGGCCCACCTGGCGGACCACAGCGGAACCCTGGTCCCCGATGCGCAGGATCACCTGCTCCAAAGCCTGTCTGAGGACGATGCGCTTCGCAGCAAAAGCGCCCGGGAAGCGGGCCGGCAGTTTCTCAGTGCGCTGCGCCTTCGCGCCGAGGCCGCCGGTGCGCCCCAAACGGACGTGCGCCAGCGCCATGGGGAACTGGTGGAAACCCTCGGGGAGCAGGAAAAGGACGTTGCCCTGTTCGTGCTCGGGCGCCGGGGGGAAGCGGCGGAGCATACGCAGCGGGATCTGGGGCGCAGCGTTGAGCGGGTGGTGCGTCGCCTACGCCGGCCGATCCTGGCGGTAACGGAGGACTTTCAGCCCCCGAAGCGCGCCCTCCTGGCCTTTGATGGCGGACCGGTAACACGCCGAGGTGTGGAGTGGCTCGGGGCAAGCCCGCTTTTGAAGGACCTACCCCTTACGCTCTTGATGGCCGGCAAAGCGCGGCAAAGCTCGAAGGCCCTCAGCTGGGCAGAGAAAACCTTAACGGCCCAGGGCCTCGCGGTCACCCCAGCGCTGCTGCCCGGGGATCCGGAGCGCGTCATTGCGCAAACGGTGCGGGAGCAGGAAATCGACCTGCTGATCATGGGGGCCTATAGCCATTCGCCCCTGCGCAGCTTGCTCTTCGGCAGCAAAACCTCCGACCTCCTCCGCTCCGCCACCATCCCGGCGCTGCTGCTGCGCTAGCGCGCCACCTCCTTGGGCGGATCCGTAGGACTCACCTTATTCGGCGCCACATAGCTCTCCCCTGCCCCATAGCGCGCCTGCCAGTCCGCCGGCGGTAGGGGTAAGGGCCGGCTTTCCTGGGCTCGGGCTGGGGTGAAGGCCCGCAGAGGCACCTCGCTTCGCACCTGCTCGAACCACACAAGGCCATCGAAGGCGCCGCTGTTACCCCGCGGGGCGATGAGGTCTAAATCGCCATCGCCGTCGAGATCGCGGGAGGCAAACATGTCCACCATGCCCCGAACGCGCCGGTCCATATCGTGGCGCTGCCAGGGCTGGCTGGGGTCACCAGGGTTCTGAAACCAGGCTAGGCGGCCGACGGTGGCCGTCTCATCCACCCCAGGCTCGTCGAAGTCCCGAGAGGCCCCGGAGTAGGATCCCTTCAGAATATTCAGCCCCGAGTAGCCGCCGGTGACGGCATCCAAATCGCCATCGCCATCGATATCGGCCAAATGAATGCCAATGACCCAATCCGGCAGCGTTTCCCCAATGCGATGAACGCGCCAGGGCGCATCGAGCGTTTCCGGCTGCTCGAGCCAGGCGAGCCCGGCGGTGAGCGCGCCGGCTTCGTCGCTGCGCTCGATGACGTT
>RGAU01000296.1 GCA_009919975.1 Gammaproteobacteria bacterium | reverse complement strand
GATCAGGCCCACGCTCAGTGGCGGGATAAGCGCTCCGACTTCCTGACCCTCCTGGCCCTTTGGCGCTGGCTGGAGGCGCAGCGGGAAGCGCTGTCGGCCTCCGCCTTTCGTAAAGCGCTGCAGCGCCAGTTCCTGTCCTACCTGCGGGTGCGGGAGTGGCGGGCGCTTCATCGCCAGCTCCGCCTGGCCGTGCAGAGCCTGGGCTGGCGTCTCGGTGGTGAGGACGCCGCCCCGGAACGGATCCACCAGGCCCTGCTCCCGGGCCTGCTGGGCCAGCTGGGACTGCGCACGGAGCGCAAGGACTACCTCGGGGCCCGGGGCCTGCGCTTCCATCTCTTCCCGGGCTCCGGCGTCTTTGGCAGCGATCCCCCCTGGGTGATGGCGGCGGAGATCGTGGAGACCTCCCGGGTCTACGCCCGCACCGTGGCGGCCATCGATCCCCGGTGGATCGAAGGCGCGGCGGGCCTGCGGCGCCGCCATGAAGAGCCCCACTGGCGCCGGAAGCAGGGGCGGGTGGTGGTGCGGGAACGAGCGACCCTCTACGGCTTGCCCGTGGTGGAGAATCGCTTTGTGCCCTATGCCCCCATCGATCCCGAGGGCGCCCGGCAAATTTTTCTTCTTGAAGGCTTAGTTCGCGGGGGGCTCGAAACCCGGGGCCCCTTCCTCGCTCACAACCTCGCCCTCCTGGAAGAACTTCGGGAGCTGGAGGCCCGAGAGCGACGCCGAGATTTGCTCGTTTCCGAAGGGGCCATGGTGGCCTGGTACGACGCCCGCATCGACGCGGGGGTGGTGGACGCCCGGAGCTTTGAGCACTGGCGCCGGAAAGCGGAGGGCGCGCAAAAGCGCGTGCTCTTCTTTGCTCGGGAAGATCTGCTCCAGGCCGATCCCGATGCCCAGGCCGATCAGGACTTCCCGGGCACGCTCGCCCTCGGGCCCCTGGCGCTTGAGCTGGCCTATAGCTTCTCCCCGGGACAGGGGGATGACGGGGTGACGGTGCGGGTGCCGCGCCTGGCCCTGCCCCAGCTGCGCCAGGAGGCCCTCGATTGGCTCGTGCCCGGCTTTCTTGAAGCGCGCTGCGTGGCCTTGCTCCGAGCCCTGCCCAAGGGCGTTCGGCGCCAGCTGGCCCCGGTGCCCGATAAGGTGCAGAGCCTCCTGCCGGCGCTCCTTGCCCCTGAGCGCTATCGTCAGGGGAGCCTGCTGGCCGCCCTCACGGCGCTTCTCGAGCAGCAGTTTGGCGTGACCGTGCCCGCCGATGCCTGGCAACGGGAGGGCATTCCGCCCCACCTGTGTATGCGCCTGGAAGTGCTGGACGAGGCGGGGAAGGTGCTGGGGGCGGACCGGGCCCTGGCGCCCCTACAGCAGCGCTATGGGGATCGGGAAACGCTCGCCGAGGCCGTGGCTGCCGCGACGCCCTTTGAAACCACCGGCGCTGATGATTGGGTTTTCGGGGAGGTGCTGGCGCAAACGACCCTGAGCAACGGACTCCAGGCCTTCCCCGCCCTCGTGGATGAGGGGGACCGGGTTGCTCAGCGCCTCTTTACGGCGCGGGAGGAGGCGGAGGCGGCCCACCGCCAGGGGGTGCTGCGCCTCCTCGCCCTGCGCCAGCGTAGCGGCCTGCGCCAGCGGCTGAAGCAGCTACCGGAGCGCAATCCGCTAGGCTTGCTTTACACCCCCCTGGGCCCGCCGGAGAGCCTATTTCAGCAGCTGGGGGATTGCGCCCTGGCGGCCGCCCATGAGCTGGAGGGGCGCCCCGTGCCCCGGGATGAGGCTGCCTTCCGCCGCTGCCTGAGCGAAGGCACGGCCCGCCTCGGCCCCGCGCTCCAGACCCTGGAGCAGGAAGCCCTCGCCATCCTGAAAGCGGCGCAGGGTCTACGTTTGGCGCTGGATCAGGCGGAGAAAACGGCGAGCTTCCGCGATGCCACCGATGAGGTGCGCCAGTGGATGGGGGCCTTGCTGCCGCCGGACTTCCTCGCTCGAACGCCGGGGGCCTGGCTTGGGGGCCTTGCCCGCTACCTGACGGCCGCGACGCTAAGGCTTGAGCAGCTGCAGGGGCGGGTGGACAAGGATCGCGCCCTGATCATGGAGCTGGCG
>RGAU01000295.1 GCA_009919975.1 Gammaproteobacteria bacterium | reverse complement strand
GAGAAGGAAGGCAAGATGGAAAAGGCCTTCTCCCCACAAAAGGTAAAGGGAAAGCGCCGCCACGGAGGAGTTCGTGAAGACCTGCCAGACCACATGAAAGCGCGCGTGGGGCGTCCACAAGGGGTTTGTGGCGTGCGTTTCATTAAAGTCTGCGACCATGGGTCCGATCATGATCATGACGGTCACCAGACTGACCAGAAGCTGGCTTAGCAACATCGCGCTCATCTTCTCCTCCTAGATCAGCCCCGGATAGGAGCCTCCATCAAGCTGCAGGTTCTGCCCCGAGATATAGCCCGCCTGCGCCGAGCACAGAAAAGCACAGGTATCCCCGAACTCCTCCGGCCGTCCTAGGCGCTTTGCGGCGATGGTCGCGGCCATCTCAGCGCGCGCCTCCTCTAGGGACAAGCCTCGCGTTTCCATGGCGATCTTTGCCATTTGCTGCTGCCGATCCGTATCAAAGCGCTCGGGAAGGAGGTTGTTGATCGTGACGTTATCCTTTGCGACTTCCTTGGAAAGCCCTTTGGCGAAAGCGGTCAAGGCAGAGCGAGCGGCGGTGGAGAGGCCCATATTGGGGTGCGGGGTCTTCACCATAGCCGAGGTGATGTTGACGATTCGGCCGAACTTCCGGGCCCGCATACCCTCCACCACGGCGCGAATAAGAAGCGCGGGGGCAATCATGTTGGCAAGAAAGGCCCCTTCCCATTCCGCCTGCCCCCACTGCGGGTAAAACCCGGGGGCCGGTCCGTTGTTGTTCGTAACCAGGATGTCCGGCTCGGGGCACGCTTTGAGAAGCGCCTCCCGGCCCGCCTCGGTATTGAGATCGCCCCTTACCGCATGCACCGGCCCCTTGCCCTGCGCCTCCAAGGCGGCCTTCGCCTCACGTAGGGTGACTTCCGCACGGCCATTGATCCAAACCTCCACCCCTTCACGATGAAGGGAGGCCGCGCAGGCGAAGCCCAAGCCCCGGGTGGAGGCACACAGCATCGCGCGCTTACCCTCAAGTCCAAGATTCATCACACCTCCTTCGCAACGAGGGGCAGGCAGAAGACCTGTGCGAGCGCTTCTTCAACGGCACTTGGGGTGAGCGCTTCTTCATGGAAGCTCGCGGCAATGTGCCCGTCAGGACGGACCAGAAGCCCTGCCAAGGCAGGATCAACGGCAGCAAGCCGCGCGCTAAAGGAACCGGTGAAGTCCACCCCCTCCTGAAGCGTCGTCAGGGCCTTCAAAGCGCCTTCGAAAGGGGGGACCCTCGACGACAGGAGAAGCAAGCAGTTCAAACCCTCGGGAAGATCGACGATGGAGCCTGGAACGCCCTTTCGTTCTATGGGGCAATGGGGCAGGCAGTCGCCCGGGCGAAAGCTTGGATCGTAGTGTTCAGAGGGAAGGGCAGAATCGTCGTAGCCGCCATAGCTGTAGCCCAGCTGAAGGCGAAGACTATCGAAATGGGGCCTCTGTGCAGTAATGGCAGCTTCCACCCCAGGCGCCTCGGCGCCGGCTGCGCACTGCGCCGCAAAAAAGCGGGGCACCTCCTTCGGATCGGGACCGTAGAGCGCCGCAAAGAGCTCAAAGAGCTTCATCGCATTTCCAAGACTTTGCGCGCTGTTGGTTTCCGCGACGGGCTTTCGCTCCCGCTCATAGCTTTCGAGAAGGCTCGGGGCCGCTAGACCTTTCAGCGTTGCCGCCAGCTTCCAAGCAAGATTGTGGGCATCACCGATTCCCGTGTTCAGCCCAAGTCCCCCTGCCGGGGGGAATCGGTGCGCCGCATCCCCGACGAGAAAGGTCCGTCCCGCGCGATAGTGCTCAGCGACCTGCGCGGTCATGGTCCAGGGGCTGATATTTCGGATGGTGAAAGCAATGGTGTCCGAGCCAAGCGCCGCAGCCACCACCGCCCGCGCCTCGGCCTCGCTGTAGGGCTCAGCCCGGGCCTCGCCTTCGGGGCAACCATGCATGAACACCCAATTCGTCCCGTTGTCATAAGCAATTAAGGTCCCCGACGCCCCCGGATCCATGATCCAGTGGAGAATCCCCGGCTTTTCCCCAAAGAGGGACGATAGATCGGCGGAGAAGTTAATCGTCATAAACTGCTGAAGGGCGTCGGG
>RGAU01000294.1 GCA_009919975.1 Gammaproteobacteria bacterium | reverse complement strand
GGCTTAGGGCCCAGAGCTGAAGGCCCCCCGCATCCTGAACTCCCGCTCCCGCCGGGGACAGCACCAGGGCACGGAAATCATGGCCGTCCTTTCGAAGCGCCGTCTCGAGCGCCGCCATGGCCTCGAGGAAAGGGGCGTAATCGGCAACCGGGACCTGCACTTGCCAAACCCGCGCCGTGGCACTGGCGAGCCCCGCCGTTCCCAGCTCCCTATAGGCGCCGCTCTGAAGGCGAGCGTTATTGAGGGCAGGCGCGTTCGGGGCGGTGGAAAGGGCCGCCGCTAGATCAGGAAAGCGCTCCCAGAGCAGCAGCTGGCCAAGGTTCTGGTCACCGCTAAGGGGAAGGCAGTAGCCCGCGGCGCTGCTTTGGTCGGAGCGAGGCAAGGCTTCTAGCCCCTTCGGCAGGGCGCTCGGATCAAGGCGTTGCATCCAGAGCACGCCGGGCGGGGTGGCCAAGAGCGGTGCGCTAAGACTCAGAAGAGCGGTGAGCAAAGCAAAGCGACGGAAAACGCGCCCGGGAGGCCCCGGGCGCGGAGGGGCTTAGGCGCCGAGGCGGTGCAGGGCGCAGATTTTATTGCCCGCGGGATCGCGGAGGTAAGCGAGGTAAAGGCCGCTGCCTTCCCGCTCCCCCGGGGGATCCTCGCAATCGGTCCCGCCGTTCGCGAGGCCTGCGGCGTGCCATGCGTCAGCTTCTGCGGGGCTGGCGGCGGCAAAGCCCACCGTGCCGCCGTTGGCACCGCAGGCAGCTTCGCCGTTGATGGGCACGGAAAGGGAAAAAATGCCCGTGGGCGTCATGTAAAAGCAGCGCCCCTTCGGATCAAGCGTACCCGGGGCGTGGCCCAGGGCGCCCAGGACGGCGTCGTAGAACTTCTTCGATGCCTCGATATCGTTTGCACCCACCATGATGTGGCTGAACATGCTGCGACTCTCCCAACGCGTTAAGTGGAGGCCAGAGCATAAGCGTCCTGCGCCGGGGCTCCAAGGGCTGTGGTGTCTGCTCTGGGGCCGGAGTAGGCTCAAGGTCCTAGGACTTTTCGCGGGGAGGCGACGCCAATGACCAGAACCATGCTCGACACGGGTACGGAGGACCTCAAGGCCTGGGAGGGGGAGGGCATTCTCCACATCACCCTCAACCGGCCCCAGGCCCGGAACGCTATGTCCGGGCCGATGAATCAGGCCTTTGGAAAAATGCTGGCCTACGGCGAGGAGAGCGCGAGCGTTCGCGTCATCGTCGTCACGGGCGCTGAGGGGGCTTTCTGCGCCGGCGGCGATGTGAAGGGGATGGCTGGCAGCGGCGATGGGGGTTCCACGGCCGCGGCGGAAGCGACCCTCGATGAGCGCATCCACGCCCAACGGCTGAACCAGCGGGCCACGGCGGGGCGCATGTACCTCATGCCGAAGCCCGTCATTGCGAGCTTGCCCGGCGCCGCGGCGGGGGCGGGCATGTCCCTGGCCCTGGCTGCGGACCTTCGCATCATGGCCGAGAACGCCTTCATCACCTCGGCCTTTGCCAAGGTGGGCTTTAGCGGCGATTACGGCGGGACCTTCTTCCTGACCCAGCTCGTGGGTTCGGGGAAGGCGCGGGAGATCTACTACCTGTCCGATCGTCTCGATGCGCAGGAATGCCTCCGTTTGGGCCTCGCGAACGCGGTGGTGCCGGCGGAGGCGCTCGAGGAAGAGACCTTGGCGCTGGCGCGGCGCCTTGCTGCCGGTCCTCCGGCGGCTTACCGCTATATGAAGGAGAACCTCAATCGCGCCGCCGAGGGCGCCGATGCCCTGAGCTGCATGGATCTTGAGGCCACCCATCATGTGCATACGGGGCTCACGGAGGATCACCGGAACGCAGCGGCGGCTTTCGTAGAGAAACGCGTGCCCGTGTTTACGGGGCGCTAAGGGCGCGGGCCCGGGCGAGGAGGGCTTGGCCCTCGGCCCGGGACCGAAGGCGTAGCCAGCGCGGTCCCGAGGGGGACTGGATCGCCTCGTTGTAGGCCAGAGCGTAGCGCCGTCGAATCCGCCGAAGATTCTGGAAGGACCACAGCAAAATCGAGTCCTTGGAAAGAAAGGCTCGGCGCAGCGACTCCCGGTTCCCATGGCGCCAAAG
>RGAU01000293.1 GCA_009919975.1 Gammaproteobacteria bacterium | reverse complement strand
TTCTTAAACAGCAGCCGTTGCCGTGCATCGGTGTATTCGCGAAGGCAGATTTCCGTCAAGGGAAGGCCGATGTAGTGGATATCGTCCCGCAGAAAGCGCGGTTCCAACGGCTTCGTATTGTCGTAAACAAAGTAGCCCCCGGGCTCTAGGCCGGCCACATCCTGGGCCATGCTCTGGGGATTCACGCACACCATGATGTCCGTACCCCCCCGGCGCCCCAGGTACCCGTCCTGGCTCACTCGAACTTCGTACCAGGTGGGCATACCCTGGATATTCGACGGAAAGATATTCCGCGGACTCACCGGGATTCCCATGCGGAAGATGGCTTTGGCGAACATCCCGTTGGCGCTGGCGGAGCCGGTGCCGTTGACGTTCGCAAACTTGATAACGAAATCGTTTATCGCTTGCTTTGGCTGCATGGCTGGCCCGCCTTCGTGACTTGATAGAGGAAACGCTGCATATCCCAAGCGCCGGTGGGACCACCATCACCCGCCCGGTCTGCGCGAGCGCGTCTGATACATAGAGGTCCTGATCCAGTTCATCGGCCGCCATGCGCAGCTTCGTGCGAAGGGCCGCTTCCTCATCGTTGGGCAGGAAGTTGATGCATTCCGTGGGGCAGATATCGACACAGCCGTCGCACTCGATGCACTTATCGGTAAGGAAGACGGTCTGCACATCGCAATTTAGGCAACGCTCCGCCTCCCGATAGGCGACGGCTCGGTCGAAGCCGAGCTCCACCTCCACCTTCCGATCTTTGAGGGCGAGGGTTTTATCCACGTGGGGCACGGGGAAGCGGTCCTCCAGGGACACGGCGCTGTCGTAGCTCCACTCGTGAACCCCCATCTTCTGACTCACGAGGGTGACCCCCGGGGCTGGGCGGTCATGCACGTCCTCTCCCCGGATAAAGCGATCCATGGAAATGGCCGCCTGGTGTCCATGAGCAACGGCAGTGATGATGTTTTCCGGCCCGAAAGCCGCATCGCCACCGAAGAACACTCGGGGGTTGGTACTTTGGAAGGTCACGGGGTCGATGACGGGCATGTCCCACTTCCCGAATTCGAGCCCGATGTCCCGCTCGATCCAGGGGAAGGCGTTGTCCTGGCCGATGGCGATGATCACGTCGTCGGCCTCAAAGAACACCTCTTCCCCCGTGGGGACGAGCTTCCGCTCCCCTCCGTCGCCATAAACCACGTCCACCACGGTAAAGCGCACGCCGGTCAGCTTCCCATTTTCGTGCACGAATTCCTTGGGCACGTGGTTGTTGATGATGGGGATGTCCTCGGCAATGGCGTCGTCGATTTCCCAGGGCGAGGCCTTCATCTTGGCGCGCTCGGAGCGCACCACCACTCTTACATCCTCCCCCCCCAGGCGCCGGGCCGTCCGGCAGCAGTCCATGGCGGTATTACCGCCCCCGAGCACAAGGACCCGGCGGCCGACCTTGCTCAGATGCTCAAAGGCGACGGACGCGAGCCAGTCGATGCCGATATGAATGTGCTTGCCGGCCTCTTCCCGCCCGGGGATCGAAAGATCGCTGCCCCGGGGCGCGCCGGTGCCCACGAAGATTGCGTCGTAGTCCTTTTCGAGTACGGCGCCGAGGCTGTCCACGTAGTGTCGAAAGTGCTGCTTAATGCCCAGCTGGAGCACGAAGCCCACTTCCTCATCGAGGACCTCAGGCGGTAGGCGGAACACGGGGATCTGGCTACGCATGAAGCCCCCGGCCAGGGGCTGGTCATCGAACAGATCAATTTCGTAACCCAAGGGGGCAAGGTCTCGGGCCACGGTGAGGGAGGCGGGGCCAGCGCCAATGAGCGCCACCCGGCCCTGCTTCTTAATATCCGGGGCCACGGGCATGGCCGCTGACACATCGCCCTTGTTATCCGCCGCCACGCGCTTTAAGCGGCAGATGGCCACCGGCTCCTCATCCACCCGGCCCCGGCGACAGGCCGGCTCACAGGGACGATCGCAGGTGCGCCCAAGCACCCCAGGGAAGACGTTGGACTCCCAGTTGACCATGTAGGCCTCGCCGTAGCGCTCCGCCGCGATCAGGCGGATGTACTCTGGCACCGGCGTATGGGCCGGACAGGCGTACTGACAATCGACGACCTTGTGGAAGTATTCCGGATCTTT
>RGAU01000292.1 GCA_009919975.1 Gammaproteobacteria bacterium | reverse complement strand
TCAAAAACGTGCAGGCCGATGGGTCCGTGGAGATGCAGGAAGTCAGCTTTGATTTTCTGCACTTCGTGCCCCCGCAAAGGGCCCCGGCCTTTATCGCCGAAAGCCCCCTCGCCGATGAGGCAGGGTGGCTCGCCGTGGATCCGGAAACGCTGGCGCATCCGAAGTACGGGAACGTTTTTGGCGCCGGCGACGTCGTGGGCACGAGCAACGCCAAAACCATGGCAGCCGCGCGCAAGCACGCGCCGACGGTCGCAGAGAATCTGCTGGCGGCTCTTGATGGTCGCCCCCTGCCCATGGCCTACGATGGCTACGGCGCTTGCCCTCTCACCGTGGAGGCGGGGCGCGTGGTGCTCGCGGAGTTCGGTTACGGGGGCAAGCTCCTCCCGACCTTCCCCATCGAGCCGGCGGTGCCCCGCTTAAGCCAGTGGATTCTAAAGCGGCACCTCATGCCCTATATCTACTGGGACTTGATGCTGAAGGGGCACGAGCTCTTTGCCCAGCCCGACCGCCGGATCGCCTAGGCGTTTGCGGCGATGAACGGGCTTTGGGCGAAGGTGCCGGCGTGGCAGTGGCTGTCGACCTACAGCCGCAAGGATTTCGGGGACGATCTTCTGGCGAGCGTGATCGTCACGATCATGCTGATCCCCCAGTCCCTTGCCTACGCGCTCCTGGCGGGCCTTCCGCCGGAAGCGGGGCTCTACGCCAGCATGCTACCCCTGGTGGTCTACGCCGTGCTCGGGTCCTCCCGGGTGCTCGCCGTGGGCCCCGTGGCCGTGCTGTCCCTGATGACCGCCAGCGCCCTCGGGGCTGTGGTGGGGGAGGGAGAAAGCTACGCCCTGGCCGCCATGACCCTCGCCCTGCTGTCCGGGGGGATTCTTTTGCTCCTCGGGGTGCTACGGCTGGGCTTCATTGCTAACTTCCTAAGCCACGCCGTCATCACGGGCTTTGTGGCGGCTTCCGGCGTACTCATCGCCATTAGCCAGCTGAGCGCGGTGCTTGCCCTTCCCGGCGGCGGGCACAACGTCGTGGAGCGCCTGGCAAGCCTGCTGGGCCAACTCGCGCTCGTAGCCGCCTTGCTCCTTTGCTTAAGCGCCTGGGTGTGAGTGCGCAGCTGGCGACCTACCTCACCCGCGGGGGCCCGGTGGTCGCCGTGGTGCTGAGCATTTGGGCCGTGGGCGCCTTTGACCTTATTGAAGCCGGGGTGGCCGTGGTGGGGGTGGTGCCCCAGGGCCTTCCGGCGTTGGAACTGGTGCTGCCCAGCGTAGATCTCGCGCTGCGGCTTTTACCGGCGGCGGTGCTCCTGTCCCTGGTGGGCTTCGTGGAGTCCATCTCCGTCGCCCAGTCCCTGGCCATGCGCCGGCGCCAACAGATCTTCCCCAACCAGGAGCTGCTGGGCCTGGGGGCGGCGAACGTCGCGGCGGGGCTTGCCGGGGGCTTTCCCGTGACCGGTGGCTTTACCCGCTCCGTGGTGAACTTCGATGCCGGCGCAGTGACGCCCTTTGCCGGGGTGCTCACGGCAGGCTTTATGGCCCTCACGGCGGCCTTCCTAACGCCGCTGTTCCACGATCTGCCGAAGGCCGTGCTGGCCGGTACCATCATCATTGCCGTGATCTCCCTCATCGACGTACCCGGGATGATGCGCACCCTGCGCCAGTCCCCCCAGGACTTCGCCGCCATGGCGGCGACCATCGTCGGGGTGTTGGCCCTGGGGGTTGAGCTAGGCATTAGCTGCGGCGTGCTCGTGGCCCTCGGGCTGCATCTTGGCCAGTCGAGTCGGCCCCACATGGCCATCGTCGGGCGCGTGCCGGGGACGGAGCACTTCCGGAATATCGATCGTCACGAGGTGGAGACGGATCCCCGGGTGCTCTCCGTGCGCGTGGATGAATCCCTCTACTTTGCCAACGCGCGCTTCCTCGAAGATCAGCTTTTGGCCTGGGTCACGGCGCGGCCGGAGGTCGAAGACGTCGTGCTGCTGTGCTCCGCCGTCAATGGCATGGATGGCAGCGCCGTGGAAACGCTGGAGAGCCTGAATGCCCGGCTCCGGGCGGCGTCCGTTCGTCTTCATCTGTCTGAGGTGAAGGGGCCCGTGATGGATCGGCTGCGCCGTACCCACCTGTTGTCTGAGCTCAC
>RGAU01000291.1 GCA_009919975.1 Gammaproteobacteria bacterium | reverse complement strand
CGGCGCCCGCGGGCGCCGTTTTTCGTTCCGGAGCGAGGCTAGCTCTAGGCAGCCCGGCGGCGCTTGGGCTTGAGGTAGGGCCCCAGGAAGCGCCCCGTAATCGACGCGGGGTTCGTCGCGACGGCTTCCGGCGTGCCCTCAGCAATGATTTGCCCGCCCCCGGAGCCGCCCTCGGGCCCCAGATCGAGGATCCAGTCCGCGGTTTTGATAACGTCTAGGTTGTGCTCAATGACCACGACCGTATTGCCATGATCCCGCAGGCGGTGAAGCACCTCAAGGAGCAGCTCGATATCCTGGAAGTGCAGGCCCGTCGTCGGCTCGTCCAAGATGTAGAGCGTATTCCCGGTATCGCGCTTCGAGAGCTCTCGCGCAAGCTTCACCCGCTGCGCCTCGCCCCCGGAGAGGGTGGTGGCGCTTTGGCCTAGGCGCACGTAGCTGAGGCCGACATCCATCAGGGTCTGGAGCTTGCGGGCCAGTACGGGGATGGCGGAGAAGAAGGCAAGTCCTTCTTCCACGGTCATCTCTAACACCTCATTGATGTTCTTACCCTTATATTGCACCTCCAGGGTCTCCCGGTTATAGCGCTTGCCCTTGCAGGCATCGCAGACCACGTAGATATCCGGGAGGAAGTGCATCTCAACCTTGATCAGCCCATCGCCCTGGCAGGCCTCGCAGCGGCCTCCTTTGACGTTGAAGCTGAACCGCCCGGGCTTGTAGCCCCGGGTCCGGGCCTCGCTGGTTTGGGCGAAGAGTTCTCGGATGGGCGTAAAGAGTCCCGTGTAGGTGGCAGGGTTTGAGCGCGGCGTGCGGCCGATGGGGCTCTGGTCGATGTCCACCACCTTGTCCAACTGCTCGAGGCCGTCGATGCGGTCATGGGCCGCCGGGGTAAGGGCCGTTGCGCCATTTAGGGCCGTGGCCGCCGCCGGGTAGAGCGTGTGGTTAATCAGCGTCGACTTACCGGAGCCGGAGACCCCGGTGATGCAGGTCATGAGGCCGAGGGGTAGGCGTCCGGTTACGTTCCGGAGGTTGTTGCCTGAAGCGCCCTTAATGGTGATCCAGCGCTTGTCCTGAGGTTCGTGTCGCGTTTTGGGGACCGCAATGGCGCGGCGTCCGGAAAGATAAGCGCCAGTCAGGGACTCGGCGCTGTTGGCGATCTCCGCGGGCTTGCCTGCAGCCACGACGGCGCCGCCGTGAACTCCGGCGCCAGGGCCGATATCAATCACGTAGTCCGCGGCGCGAATCGCGTCCTCGTCGTGCTCCACCACCAGCACCGTATTTCCAAGGTCCCGAAGGTGGGTCAGGGTGGCGAGGAGCCGCTCGTTATCCCGCTGGTGTAGACCGATGGAGGGCTCGTCGAGGACATAGAGCACGCCCACGAGCCCAGCGCCAATCTGGCTGGCAAGGCGAATGCGTTGGGCTTCGCCCCCGGACAGGGTGTCCGCGGAGCGCTCGAGGGTGAGATAGTTCAGCCCCACGTCCACTAAAAAGCGCAGCCGTGCCCGAATTTCCTTGAGGATCTTGTCGGCGATTTCCCCTCGCTTGCCCTCGAGGGCTAGGCCGTCGAAATAGGCGGCGGCGTCGGCGATGGAGTCGTGAGTGATGGCGGGCAGGGTGCGCCCTTCTAGGAATACCGCTCGAGCCTCTCGGCGCAGGCGCGTTCCCCGACAGGCGTCGCAGGGGGCCACGGACATGAAGCGCGCCAGGTTTTCCCGGACCATATTTGAGTCCGTCTCCCGGTAGCGGCGCTCCATATTCGGCACCACGCCCTCGAAGGGATACTCCCGGCGGATGACGCTGCCGCGTTCCGTACGGTAGCTAAAGTTGATCTCCGTAGCGCCCGACCCCTGGAGGATGATGTCCCGGTGCTTTTTGCTAAGGGAGTCAAAGGGGGCGTCGAGATCGAAGCCGTAATGCTTCGCTACCGCCGAGAGCAGATGAAAGTAATAGACGTTGCGCCGGTCCCAGCCCTGAATGGCCCCTTCGCTGAGGGCCAGGCTGCCATCGGGAATCACGCGCCGTGCATCAATGAACTGCCGAACCCCGAGGCCATCGCAGCTTGGGCAGGCGCCGGCGGGGTTGTTGAAGGAGAACAGGCGCGGCTCGAGCTCGCTCAAGCTATAGCCGCACTGGT
>RGAU01000030.1 GCA_009919975.1 Gammaproteobacteria bacterium | reverse complement strand
CCATCAAGCGGCGCGCCCAAGCGCTCTGCCTTCGCGTCGATTGCCTCCCGAGTCACCAGGCCCGCCTCCACAAAGAGCGTTTCCAGGCCCCCGAGCCAGCGACCGTAGTAGCTGTCTTCTAGGTAAGCGGCAGGATCAATACGTTCAATGGCATGGCGAAAGCGATCGGAATTACCGGTTGCCCCGGCCCGACCCGCGGCAAACATCATCGCGAATACCGCCGCCTCCCAGCGATGATGAAAAGCGGGCTCATCCTTCTCCACCTCGAGGACGCCGAAGCCATGGCGGCCGCCTAGATCATGAATGCCCTGCATGGAAGTCCTCCTTACAGGCGGTGGGCCGCGATGCGTTCATAGGTCGGCCGGCAGCGCGCAACCACCGCCTCAAGCGCCTTAGGCACCACCGTCTCCTTCCGAATGTGGGGCTGCAGGCCGGTGGTTTGATAGACCTTTTGGTACCAGGCATCCGCCCATGCTCCGTCCCCTTCATGCTTTCCCGGGGCCCAGGTGATGGACTCCGCGGGATCGAAGGGCATGCCGACCGCGGCGCAGAACCGAGCCAGCACGCCCTTGGGATTGGCGAGGAGGTCATTGGCGTCAATCACCAACGGCGCCCGCCCCTCCAGAGCCCAAGCCTCATCGAAGATCCGTTCGAGCTGGGGGATGCCCACAAGGCGAGCGCTCTCCTCCACATCCTGTGCCAACGCGCGAAATTCCGTCATAGAGGTAATGACCTCCGCGGGATCGCGGATGAGAAAGCAGTTCCGCACCTGCCCCATCCAGGCGAGGCTCACCTCCGGCAGCATGTGGATCGCCATATGCTTTTGGTACCACACGGCCTTGCCCCCGGGGACGGGGCCGAGAAGCGACGCCTCGACCTTTCGCCAGTCGGTCTCGTGCGCGGCCAAGGTCGCAGCGTAGCCCGGATCCTCCTCGCGGCCCGGGGCGGGGACCACATGGCAATGCGTAGCGTTTCCTTTCCTTCCATCGGGAATGCCCTAAAGCCGGAAGTTATAGCCTACGAAAGCCTCTTCGTCGCTGGGCTCCAAGCTTCGGTAAAGCGCCCTCGCCGCAGCGTTGTCCAACTCCGTCCCAAGCCAAAGCTCAATACACCCTTCAGCCCGGGCAAGCTCCAAAAAGCCCTTTACCAAAGCGGCTCCAGCCCCTCTTTGTCTCTGATCGACCGCCACGTCAAGCTCATCAAGATAGAACCAGCGTTCCCGATCGTAGGGCTTCAGTTGAATCCGACCGGAACCCATCCCTAGGAAATGCTCCCCGTCCTGACAGGTCAGGAAAACCGTACCCGCGCATGCTAGGTAGGCCGCGAGGTCCTCTAGCCGGTACGGCACCATATCGTTAGCAGCATCCCAACGGGCGCTATTGATACTCGCCACCACCCCGCGGAGATCATCCCGAAGGCCAATTCGTTTTACTCGAAGCATGCCCTTCGCCGTTATTGCATCAGCATGAATTGGTCTGAGTTTCGCAGTTGGGCCCCCTTGTTTCAATTTAGTTTAGGTGATTAACTAAACTAAATTAGTTAATGGGATTAAGCATTTTGAAAACCCAGACGCTTCGGAGAGTCTTTCGAGAGGTGGCCATCATCCAAAGCCTGGCTACGGACCGCCTGACCGCCGTGCTTCCCCCCGAACTGACGGTTCAGCAGTTCTCTCTCATGAGCCACTTGGTGAATACGCAGAACGGTCCCGAAAGCCCTGGAGATCTCGCTCAGATCTTCCAGGTGAGCCGGCCTGCCATGACCCAGCTGCTACAGCGCCTTCAGGCGAGGGGGGAAGTCACTCTCATTGCATCAGAGGTGGACGGGCGAGCCCGCGTTGTTCACCTAACGGCAAAGGGACAGGCGGTTTACGAAGGCGTCTTTTCCCGCCTAGAGAACGACCTATCCGCCATCGCCTCCCTTGGCGATGACAGCGAACTCAACGAGCTGCACGAGCGCCTTCACAACCTACGGCGCTTTATGGAAAGGCAAGCGGGACGCTAAGGGAGCCCAAAACCATGAAAGGATTATCGCCACCCCGGTCTACCGTGAGTCTCGCCCTAGCGGCGCTCTTTACGGGCCTGAGCATCACGGGGGTGCTCGCCTATCTACGGCCTTACAGCCTGTTTATCGCGGGCTTTCATACCCTCCTTGGCCTGACGCTTTTACTGGCCTTCGGCTGGCACTTGAAGAACAACTGGCTTCCCTTGAGAACCTACCTGCGCCAGCGCCGTCGAGCCCTCCTGGCGCTCTCCCTTCCCATCGTTCTGGCCCTAGGGGTTTCCGCAGAGCTCCCTCCCATGAGCACCGTACTTGAGACCGGCGCGAACCTTCGCCGAAGCGCGGGGCTTGAGGAAACGGCCCTCACGGTCATTAACACCCACCTTCCCGGCACGGAAGGCCAAGCCCTAAGGCTACAGGTCCGGGCCGGACCCCATTACGAGTCGCCTCCCCAGCCCCTGTTTATGGGACTTAGCTACACCAGCATTCCGCAGGTGGCCGTATGGGTGGAGGATCTCGAGGGCCGATTCATCGCGACCCTCTACGTCACGCAAAAGCTTGCGACCGCGGGCTTCCTCTCCACGGACCCCTTCTCCAACGAAATCCTACGACGGCCAGAGGCCCTCCCTGTTTGGGCGGGACGGCGCGGCGTCCGTTATGAAGACGGCCTGTCCGTGCCCCTTGGTGAGGATGAAGCGCTCGATGGGTTGACGGCGCCTACGCCCACGGGGCACTTCGACCTGGCGAGCGTCGTACCGAGCGCAGAGGGCCCTCTGCGCATATTCCTCGAAGTGAATCGATCCTATGACTTCAATGCGTATTGGCATCCGGAGCGCTTTCCGGAGGATCCGGTCTATTCCGGAAGCGGATCCTCGGGGCAGCCCTCACTGGTTTACGCAGCAACGCTGGCTCAAGGCGGAGCAGATCGTTACGTCTTGTTGAAGCCCGTGGGCCGGGGCCACCACTCCGGGGCCCACGGCGAGCTCATTACGGACTTCGAGGGCATGGATACGGCGCTCGAGCTCCTGGGACCGGTGGTCGCGGAGCTGAGCGCCGACAGCTAGCTAGTCAGCAAAACCTAAGAACCGGGCGGCCTCGTCGACGCTCTTGCGCTCCGACACCACAGCGTTCGCCGGGAAGCTGTCATCGGGCCAGCCCAGGGCGACGGCTTTCATAATCACCTGATCCTCAGGAATCTGCGCGTGTTCCCGCACCACCGACGGCGCCGCAGTCGAAGGGCGTATCGTCGCTATCGGCCAGCACTCGGTCGTAGGTGATGATGACGCACACCGGCGCATCGAATTGCCGGAAGCCCCGAAGCACCCAGTCCGTGCGTCCTTCCTTGTCATCGCGGGCGATGCCCATGGCGCCAAAGAGCTGCTTCGCGACGCCGACCTGACGATCGCGGTGGACCCCTTCGAAGGCGCTACCGATGCGGAATTCCCGAGAGTGGGGTACGCCAGCCAAATTGCGCTCCGTGTTACCCGCGCGGATCCGGTTAAGCACCTCCCCGGAAACGACGGTGAAGTTCCAGGGCTGGGTATTCATGGAAGAGGGAGACCGCATGGCTAGGGTCAGGACCTCCTTAATGAGATCCTTCGGCACGGGATCGGGCTTGTAGCCCCGGATGCTCCGGCGTCCCAGCACAACGTCATCGTAGTTCACGGTCGTTCTCCCCCTAAGTGAATGAGCGCCTAGCGTACCAGAGGGGCCTAGCAGATGAGGCAATGATCGATCTTGGGACCCTCCGGTGTATCCACAAAAATCGCGTGATTGACGAGTTCGTCATCGGAGGCCGAGCACCGCTGAAGCCAGACCACCCCCACCCCCGCCCTTTGGCGAAACACGCCGACCACCGTGCGGGTGGTGAATACGCCGTGGCGCCGCGGCGTTAGCTGGCGCCGAAGGTTATCTGGGGTCACGATAGCTTTCATGCGGTTGGTGAAGTCCCGGACGTGCTGCTCGTGGTTAAGCGCGTTGGAGCCTTCCAGGCAGTTGTCCATTAGGGGCTCGACAAGGGCTAAGAGCGCCTCGTCAGTCAGGTCCTGTAGCGCCATAAATGCTTTCGTCCTTCGTCATGACCGCGCTCGCGTCTCCAGGGTAACCGATGGCCGTGAGCCCTAGGCAAGCACTTCCCGTGGGCGTCCCGTGGTTACATCAATGCGGTCGAGGGAAGGCCCCTTATAGCAATCGAGAAGCAAGGCCAGGACCGCCTCGCCGTAAGCGTCGAACCAGAAATCCCCGAGGGCCTTTAGGCGCCGGATATTGCCTTCGGAAATGTCGTCCATGGCGTCGTCCGGGGCCTCGGAAAGGCCCGGCTGCTGGGCGAGCTCCGCGTTGACCCGAATATAAGTGCCCGAAGGCAGAAGATTCCGGGCCTGGTAGGCCACCACCCGCTCATCGGCCAGCAGATCGACGAGGTGGCCCTGGGTCACCCAGCCGAGGGCACCCCACTTTCGGGAGGCCGGCCCATTGATCTTTCGCGTGCGATAACCGGTCCCCACGGAGAGCACGCGCACATCCTCAAGACCATAGCCAGGCCAGGCCCGGCGGACCTCCGCTATCGCGCAAAGGGCAGGGTTATTGGCGATCACCCCACCGTCGACGAGCCATTGCTGAGTGCCATCCAGGGTCAGGGACCGGGTAGGGAAGTAGGTCGGGGCCGCGCTCGATCCGTCGGCCACCTGCCAGGACAGTAGCTCGCGATGGCTTGGGTCCGTGGATTTAAGAACCAGAGGCTTACGCTGCTCTACGGCGTAGGCCACGGCCAGCACATGCTTCCCCGCCGGCACATCCCCTAGGCGCGCCTCCCCAAACTCCCGCTGAAGCACGGAGGCTTTGCCCTCCGCTTCGTAGCGCGGCGCATTGATCCCGTCGATCTCAAACCAGCCCCGATTTTCCTCGAAGATCGCCCGGGCCGATGCCACGCCGTACAGGTCGTTCAGCGCTTCTAGGGAAAGGCGCGTGGTCCCCAGAGCCAGGGCAATGATGCTGCCCGTGCTCGTGCCGGCGTAGAAATCCACGCAGTCCCGAAGCGTGCGTCCATGCCGGAGTTTCAGGGCCTGATCGATACGCATCAGAAATTGAGTAGCGGCAGCCCCGCGAATACCACCGCCGTCTAAGGTGAGGAGTAGCTTGCTCATGGCGTCCTTCCCTGGTTCGCCGACGTGCTGCCCTAACCCTACATCGCGAGGCCGTGGAGGCCCAACCCGCGTTTAGGCCGATGGGGTCACTGGGAGCTGGTAAGGTGTAGCGACAAGAGAGCGCGCAGGAAGGGAGCACAGCGCCATGGGCAAGCAGACCTTTGATGCCATTGTGGTCGGCGGCGGTTCCGCCGGTGCCGTGATGGCGGCCCGGCTCAGCGAAGACCCGAAGCGGCGCGTACTTCTCCTAGAAGCCGGGGCGGATGATCGAGGGCTCTTCGTCCGCATGCCCACGGCCCTTTCCATTCCCATGGGGCAAGCGCGCTACAACTGGGGCTACTGGAGTCAACCGGAACCCTACCTCGATGGACGGCGCATGGACTGCGCTAGGGGAAAGGTGCTCGGCGGCTCCTCCTCCATCAACGGCATGGTCTACGTGCGCGGCCATGCTTGCGACTTCGATCACTGGGTGACGGAAGGTGCGGAGGGCTGGTCCTATGCGCTACCGGGGCGGCGACGGACCCCTCGACACCTGCAACGGCAATGGGATGGAGAACCCGCTTTACCAAGCCTTCATCGAAGCCGGCGTTCAAGCGGGCTATGGCCGCACCGAGGATTACAACGGTTTTCGGCAGGAAGGCTTCGGCCCCATGCACATGACTGTCCGGAAGGGCGAGCGCTGCTCTACGGATCTCGCCTACCTTGCGCCCGCCAAGGGGCGTCCCAACCTGACCATCGAAACCCGCGCCGAGGTGGAGCGCGTACTTCTCAAGGGGGAGCGCGCCTGCGGGGTTCGCTACGTCCAGCGCGGAGTCGTAAAGGAAGCTCTTACGGACGGCGAAGTGGTGCTCTGCGCTGGCGCCATCGGATCACCGATCATTCTCCAACGCTCTGGCATCGGCGCCCCTGGCCTCCTCGAGGCTCACGGCATTACGGCAGCGCATGACCTTTCCGGAGTCGGGGAGAACCTGCAGGACCACCTTGAAGTGTATTTCCAGTACCGCTGCCGCGAGCCCATCACCCTCAATGGCCACCTATCGCCCCTGGCCAAGGCGCGCCTCGGCGCCCGCTGGCTGCTAACGAAAAAGGGCCTGGGCGCTACCAACCACTTCGAGAGCTGCGGCTTCATTCGCTCCCAGGCCGGCGTACGCTGGCCCGATATCCAATATCATTTTCTGCCCGCCGCCATCCGCTACGACGGCAAAGCTGCCTTCAAAGGCCACGGTTTTCAGGTACACGTTGGACCCAACCGGCCCGAGAGCCGGGGAACGGTGCGCCTCGGCGGCGCGAGCCTCAAAGATGAGCCCAAGATCCAATTCAATTACCTCGAGGCGGCTCGGGACCGGGAAGCTTGGCGACGCTGCCTGCGCCTCACCCGGGAAATTCTGCAGCAGGACGCGCTGGCCACCTATCGCGGCGACGAAATCCAGCCGGCTATCGATCTCGATAACGACGCCGCGGTGGATGCTTGGGTACGGGCGAACGTCGAGACGGCCTACCATCCCGCGGGAAGCTGCCGCATGGGCGCCGCCGACGACCCCCGTGCGGTCGTTGACCCTGAGTGTCGCGTTCGCGGGTTGACCGGGCTGCGGGTGGTCGACGCGTCGATCTTCCCCACCCTTCCCAACGGCAACCTCAACGCGCCAACGATTATGGTGGCGGAGCGGGCCTCCGATTTGATCCGGGGGGAGACCCTGCCCGCCGATGAGGCCCCGGCGTGGATCGATCCGCACTGGGCGTCGCGTCAGCGGGAAGGCCAGAGCGCCGCCATCTCATGACCGTTGTCCTAACGCTTGCGCTGGGGATCACCTCCCTCTCCATCGTGGCTCTTGCCCTTCGCCACGGCTCGGTGCGCCTCTACGGTCCCCAGCCCGTGGGGACCGCCACGCTCCTCGCCATTCTCTTTACCTCGGGCTTAGACGTAGGCCTCATCCTCTTCCCTCTGCTCGACTTTGACCGCTACGCCACCGGCGCGGCCTATCAATTCGCCAACCCCCTGGCCATCGAATTCGGGTTCTGGGGTTTCTGGGTATGGGGGCTCTATTTCCTGAGCGCTGCCTACTTCTGCCTTTTTGAACCCAAGCTTCGGCTCTTCGAACGGCCGTGGGTAAAGACCCTGCATAACGCCATCATTCTCGGAACCTGCGCTTTCACCGCTTACCTGTTCCTCGACATGGTCCCGGACTATCTTCCAGGCTTCACGCCCCTGACCTACCTCACCCTGGTCGCAGCAGTGGTGCTCTTGGCAGTGGCCTCGAGCCTACGTTTTCAGGTCCTGCGTTGGCTGAGCGTTGGGTCCTCGCTCATATTCTTCGCTTTGGTTTTCTACGGCGCCGTCCTGGCCAACCCGGCAGGCGCTACCGTCCTCGCCCGGGGACAGGACCTTGCCGCGTACTTCCAGTACCTTCCCCGCTTTTTGACGCCCGTAAGCGACTACCACGAGTTTTATCTGTTCTGGTGGTTTACCTGGAGCCTCATGATCGGCCAATTCATTGCACGCTTCCTCGCGGGGCAGCGCACGATCACGGTGCTGGTGCTTTTGCTGATCGTGCCTTCGGTGCCGCTCGCGCTTTGGTTCGCCGTGCTCTACCAGTTTCACCTCGAAGCTGCCGCCCTCCCCCCGGGCTTCGCCCTGCTCATGGTGGCCGTGGGGATCCTCTTTCTTGTGAATTCCCTCGATTCCCTCACCCGGCTCTACACGCAAAACCTCGCCCTGGCCCCGGAGCGCCTCGGCGCCTGGGCCTACCTTGCGGTGAATTGGACTTTGATCTTCGGCTTGGTGCTGCTCTTTCGCTACACGCCCCTCGAAATCGAGTGGCTCGGGCTGGCCGTGCTAGGCCTGTGTGGGGTGATCTACTTTCAGCTGCTCAAGCACCGTCCCTCGACCGCGACTTGACCCCACCGTTCCAATCCCTTTCACTGCGCCGCATGAGCGCCCGAAAACACCAAAATAAACTCGGAGCCCCGCTAGGACGGGCGCTTGTGCTTGCGCTCGCGCTCGTGCCCGCGCTCTGCCAAGCAATCTGCTTGCCTTCGCCAGCGCTCACACACCACGAAGCGCCTTCCGCGGAGGAACAGGGCTGCCACGGTGGCGCGATGGCAGCGCCGGCGAAGCACCATTCGTCCGAGGAAAGCACTGATCACGGCGACTGCTGCGATCCCAGCGCCCCAGCCCCTTCCAGCGAGGGCGACCTCTTGCCGGAAATGTTGCTGACCAGCGTGACGCTGCCGCCGGCGTTTACCACGGTCGACCAACACTTCGGCCAGCCAACGATTCGAGGCCCCCCAGTCAGCACCGGGCCACCCCTAACCCTCCTGCACTGCCACTTCACCGAATAGATCCCCTCGGCACCAACGCTTTCGCGCTTGCTTGCCTTGAGAGGATTCTATGTTCCTACGCATTGCCCTTACCGCGGCTATGGCCGCCACCCTTGCTACCGTGTCCCCGGCCCAGGCCGCTTTTTCCCGCCTGGAAGCCGAGCGCGCAGCGGTAGCGGATGCCCTCGCGCTCCAGGTGCTAAACCAGGAGGCGGAAGCGCAGCGGGCCGAGGCCCGCGCAACCCGAGCGCTACCGAACCCCCAACTGCGCCTCGGACTCACTAATCTCCCAGCGGACACCTTCGCTTGGGATCAGGAGCCCATGACCCAGCTCCAGGTCAGCCTGCGTCAGGCCCTTCCGAACGGGCGAGCCCGAGCGGCGCGCTTCACCGCGGCGCTAGAGGGCGCGCGGCAAACATCGGAGCAACGCGACCTCGCGGCCCTAGAACTTCGCGCCGCGCTGCGGGAGCGACTGATTGAGCTCGCGTGGCGTCAGGAACAAGGGCACCTCCTGGGCCGTCAGGAGGCCGTGCTGGCCCAGCTGGAATCTCAGGCCCTAAGCGCCTTCAAGGCGGGCCGGGGGGGAGAAAGCGACGTGCTGGAGGTGCGCCTCGCAAGGCAAGCCCGGGTGCAGGCCCAGCTCCAAAACGACACCGCGGTGGCTTCCGCCGAAGCAAGCCTCCAGCGCTGGCTGCCCGAGGCCCTTTTAGTTCAAGGGGCCCCCGCCTCCCTGACCGAGCTCTTTCCCACCTTTACTTCCTGGCCCACCAGCGCCGCCGTTGAAGATCGGCTAGCCGCACATCCTGCCGCTCTTCGCCTCGAGGCAGGCTGGAAAATGGCAGGGGCGCAGCGCGATGCCGCCAAAGCTGACTTCGGCCCGGACTACGCCGTCGATTTTGCCTACGGTGCCCGGGACGATCTCAGCCCCCTAGGTCGGCGCCCGGACCTCTTAAGCGCCGGCATAACCATTTCCCTACCCCTATTCGGTCGAGAAAAGCAGGCGCAGGGCCTTGCCGCCGCAGAGCTTCGGGAGGAAGGACAGCGCGCTGCGCTTCAGGACGCCCTCCGAGCCCTGAAGGCGGATTACGACAGCCGTCGAAGCGCCGCCAAACAGCAATCGGACGCTCTCACCCACTACGAGACAACCCTTTTCCCGTTGGCGGAGCGTCACTGGGAGCGCAGCCTGGCGCGCTTTGCTGAGGGCACCTTGCCCTTCGATCGCGCCTTAGCCGCGGCCCTCGCGCTGCTTTCAACGCAAAGCGCTGCCCTGGACCTCAAACGGCAGCGAGCACAAAGCGAGTCCGCCCTCCTCTTTCTTGTTGGCCAGGAGCTTGACCATGAGTAACGCCCGTCTCCTCCCAATCCTGGGGCTTCCCTTCGCCCTGGCCCTTTCCCTAACCGCGCCCCAGCTCGCCCAGGCCTCAGAAGCCGCAAAGGGGGAGCCCCTTTACTGGGTTGCCCCCATGGACCCGAACTATCGCCGCCCGGGCCCGGGGAAGTCCCCCATGGGCATGGATCTTGTGCCCGTTTACGAAGCTCCGGAAAGCAGCGGTGTGGTCACCGTTAGCGCCGAGCGCCAGCAAGCCTTTGGCGTTCGCCTAGCGGCCGTCAGCGAAGGGCCGCTAGAAAGCACCCTTCGGGGCAGCGTCGTCGTTTCGCTTCCCGACCAGGCGCGCTGGGATCTCGTGCTTCGCGAGGACAGCTGGATTCTTGACCGTTGGGTGGCCAGCGCCGGAGAGCGCGTTGCGCGCGGCGCGCCGCTTTTTAAGGTTGACGTACCCGCTTGGGCTCAGGATCAGGATGCCTGGCTTGCCGCCAAAGCTGCGGGCGATGAACCGCTTCAGGCAGCGACGGCTAAGCGCCTCCAGCGTCAGGGCTTTCCCGAGGATGCCCTTGAGGCCCTTAAGAGTGACGGCAAGCTTCAGAATCCCCTGGTGCTCAGGGCGCCAGAGGCAGGGCTGGTGACCGCGATCTCCGCGAACGCCGGCGCCTTTCTGAAAGCGGGAACCCCGCTTCTGAGCCTGACCGGCACCGAAGGCCTTTGGCTGGAGGTGTTCTTCGCCGCTGGCGCTCCAGAAAAGCTGTCCGCTGGGAATGTGGTCAACATTTCTCTTCCAGGACGGGACCCCTTCCCCGTTTCCCTAACCTGGATCGATCAAACCCTCACCGCCGATGCCCGCGCCCTGCGAGGCCGCGCCACAATCACGGAGGCGGACGCCTTGGCCCTTGGGCTCCGCTCTGGAGAGACCGGCACCGCGGAGCTTCGCTGGGCAAGCGCAGATGCCACAAGACGCATTCCCCTCAGCGCCATTTTGCCCGGAGTCAACGGCGAACCGGACCGCGTATTAAAAGCCATGGGTAACGACCGCTTTAGACCCACACCGGTGCACCTAGGCATGCGAGGCCGTCGCTATGCAGAGGTGCTTCACGGTCTCGCCCTAGGGGATCAGGTCGTGGCCCAGGGCACCTTCCTCCTGGAGGCGGAAGCCAATCGCGCCGCGGAGCTGGCGCGCCTCACGGCGGAGGATGATCACAGCACCATGGATCACAGCACCATGGATCACAGCACCATGGATCACAGCACCATGGATCACAGCACCATGGATCACAGCACCATGGATCACAGCACCATGGATCACGAGGAGGCCTCGCCATGATCCGCGCCCTCCTCGCGCTCGCGCTTAGGGAGCGTGCCGCCACGCTGCTGCTGGCGCTGCTGCTGGCGGCTGCAGGTGCTGTCAGCCTCCCCCAGCTGCCGATGGATGCGCTACCGGATCTATCCGAGGTGCAGGTCATTGTGAAAGCCCAGTTTCCTGGGCAGAGCCCGCGGGATGTGGAGGACCAGCTCACCTATCCCTTGAGCGCGGCCCTGCTTGCGGTCCCCGGAGTAAAAGATGTGCGCGCCTTTTCCTTCTTTGGCGACGCCTTTCTTTATGCCCTGTTTGAAGAGGGCACCGATCCCTACTGGGCTCGCTCTCGCGTGGGGGAGGTCCTTGCAGAAACGCAAAGCCGCCTTCCCCCTAGCGCAACCGCAAGCCTCGGCCCCGACGCCAGCGCTCTAGGCTGGGTATTGGCTTATGCCCTGGTGGATGAGACGGGGCAACAGGACCTTCCCGCTCTTCGCCGCTTTCAGGAGGAGTTCCTCCGCTACGAACTACAAAGCCTCCCTGGCGTTGCCGACGTCGCGGTCGTGGGGGGCTATGAGGACGTCATGGAGGTGGTGGCGGATCCGGAGCGTCTCGCCACCCAGAATCTCTCCCTGGAACAACTGGTGAGCGCCGTACGTAGCGCAAGCTTTGAGCAGGGCGCTTCGCTCATGGAGCTCGGGGAACGGGAGTTTCTGATTCGAGCCGATGGACGCCTGGATGATCTGGAGGCGCTTTCCGCCCTGCCTCTTCGAGTGACCCGCGCGCAGGGTGAGGTGCGCGTGGGGGACGTGGCCCGGGTTCAGCGCGGCGTGGCTGCCCGTCGCGGAATCGCCGAGCTCAATGGGGAAGGGGAGGTCGTCGGCGCCTTCGTCATCATGCGCCAGGGCGCGGACGTCCTGGCCACCATCGATGCGGTGAAGGCGCGTTTGAAAGCGCTCGAGGCAAGCCTGCCGGCGGGCGCGGAGATCCGCCTGACCTACGATCGCTCTGCCCTCATCGAACGGTCCGTCGCTACGCTCTGGGAGCTCCTGGGCAAGGAACTGCTCATCGTCACCCTGGTGCTCGCCTTCTTCCTGCGCCGCCTACGCCCCCTTGGGGTCACGCTGGTAAGCCTGCCCCTTGGCTTTCTGGCGACGTTCTTGTTGCTCCGCGCTCAGGGGATCACGCTCAACGTCATGGCCCTCGGCGGCCTCGCCGTGGCCATTGGTGCCATGGTCGATGCCGCGATCGTGCTCATTGACCGCGCTCAGCAGCGCTTAGATGCCCTGGGGCCCAGCGCCGATGCGCCGGAACGGTGGAACGCTGTGCGCGAGACGGCCTTTGACCTGGGCCCGACACTGTTCACCTCCATGGCGATTATCACCCTCTCCTTCCTGCCGATTTTTGCCCTCGAAGGGCAGGAGGGTCGGCTCTTCGGCCCCCTGGCGATCACCAAGACCTGGGCCATGGCGGCCTCGGCAGTGCTGTGCGTAACCGTTCTCCCCATTCTCGTGGGGCTTTTCCTCCGGCCCCGGACCACACCGCCCAGGGTCAAAGCGCTAAGCACACCCTCCCCCCTCCGTCCTTCCGGGCTGCTTGCCTTGGGCCTTCGAAACCCCCGAGGCGCGCTTGCGGCGGGCCTTCTCCTCTCTCTGAGTGCGCTCTATCCGGCCCTCGAGATGGATAGCGAATTCCTTCCCCCGTTCAATGAAGGGGATCTTTTGTACATGCCGACCATTGATCCGGGGCTATCGCCGGGGGCTGCGGCCAGCGTGCTGCAGCAAACGGATCGGCTGCTGAAGGCCGTACCGGAAGTCGCTCAAGTTTTTGGTAAAGCTGGCCGAGCGAACACCGCCACCGATCCCGCCCCCCTGGGCATGTTCGAAACGGTGATTCAGTTGAAGCCTGAAGCGGAGTGGGGGCCGGGGCGCGACCGGGCCGCCATCGAAAGGGATCTGAAACAGCAGGTCACCATGGCCGGGCTATCAAATGCCTGGACGCAACCCATCCGCGCCCGCATCGACATGCTCTCCACGGGCATGCAATCACCCCTGGGGCTAAAGTTCTCGGGCCCGGACCTCGCGGTCCTGGCCGATCTGTCCCAGGCGGCTGCCGCTCGCCTCGCGCCCATCGCCGGGCCCGCCGCGGTTTATGCGGAACGCAGCGTTGCCGGTCGCTACCTCACCCTGGACCTCAAGGACGATGCGGCTGCGCGCTACGGTGTTACGAGCCAGGGCATCACCACCGTACTGGCGGAGACGCTAGGAGGGCGAACCCTGGGCACGGTGATCGATGGACGACGGCGTACCAGCCTTCGTGTTCGCTTGGACGAACACTATCGAAGCAGCCCGGAGGCCCTGGCCGCCCTGCCCCTAACCCTGCCTTCGGGGCAGAGGGTTCGGCTGGACGCGATAATGGATTTACGCCTGGAAAGTGGCCCCGCCATGATCAAGAGCGAAAATGCCCTTCCCCAGAGTTGGGTGTTCATCAATCCCGGCGCTATGGCCACCAGCGCCTTCAAGACCCAGGCCGAGGACCGCCTTCGTAACCTCGATCTACCGCCGGGCTACAGCTGGCGCTGGAGCGGTCGCTTTGCGGAGTGGGACCGAGCTAAGGCGCGGCTTCTCCAGCTTGGCGCGCTGACGGTCGTGCTTATTGCTCTGCTGCTTTGGCTTCAGAGCCACCGGCTAGAGACGGTGGTCCTTACGCTGGTCACCCTGGCCCCCGCATGCTCCGGCGCCCTATGGCTAAGCTGGGCCCTGGGGCATAAATGGTCGGTCGCCCTCGTGGTGGGTTTGCTGGCGCTGGCGGGCCTTGCTGCGGAGATGGCGCTCCTGCTCCTCTCCGCCCTGCATCGCCATGCCCAAGCGTCAACGGAAGCGCAAACGATCCTTCGCCAGGCCTTTGAAGCCGCCCTCGAGCGGCGCCGGGCCGTGCTGATGACCTCCAGCTCCACCGCCTTGGCGCTCGCACCCATTCTGGTGAGCGACGGGGCCGGCGCAGATTTGCTTCAGCGCATCGCGGCGCCCATGCTCGGAGGGCTAATCACTACGGTGGCCGCAGTGCTTCTGCTCCTTCCGGCGCTTTGGATGATGGGGCGAAATCGCGCGGGGAGGACAGGCGCATGACCACTCGCTTTGAACGCCAGCGCCAGGTTCGGCGCTGGCACCGGCGCATTGCCTTACTCTGCGCAGTTCAGCTTTTCGCTTGGACCCTTAGCGGGGTGTTTTTTGCTTTCGTAGACATCGAGGGCGTGCGCGGCAGCGACCACCGAAAGGCGCCGCAAGCAGATCTTCTGCCTAATATCACTTTCCCGGCCCTCTCGGATCCGGCTTCTAGCCTGAAGGTGCTCTGGCGCCTTCCGAGCGAAGCCATTGTGAGCGTGGAAACGGAAGAGGCCGTAAAGTGGTACGACAGCGACGGCAAGGCCCTAGCGCCCCTAACCGCCACCGAGGCCCTGGTGATGGGGAGGCTCGGAACGAACCTTGAGCCAAATCAGGCGGAGTGGATCGAGACTGCCGAGGCCGGCGTCGAATACCGCGGAGCGCCCCTCCCCCTTTGGCGCGTTTACCACGACAACGACCCCAGCACCGTAGCCTACCTCCACGGCACAAGCGGACAGGTCCTGGCGATCCGCAATACGGCCTGGCGCTGGTGGGATTTTCTCTGGTCCCTCCACATCATGGATTACGACACTCGCGATGAGATCGGCACCTGGCTCCTCAAAATCTTTTCCCTGCTGGCCGTGGCGACCGCCATCGCGGGCCTAAGCCTTTTCTTCCTCAGTCCCCAGCGCCGGCGTTAGCAACCCTTGGACTTCTCCCCCTTGCCTTCCGCCCCAACCCCCAAGGTCGATGCCTAGCGCGGATAGGCGCAGAGCTGGCAAGCACAGTACTCTTGGGGGGTTCCGGAAAACGACTAGCAAGAGGCTCCAACGATGACGATCAACCGCCAATGGCTTCTCACGGCACGCCCCCACGGCATGGTGGGCCCGCAGAATTTTTCCTACCACGAAGCTGCCGTACCTTTGATCACCGACGGTCAGCTTCTGGTGAAGAACCGCGTCTTCTCCTTCGACCCCACTCAGCGCGGCTGGATGATGGATGCACCCAGCTATCTACCGCCCGTGGGCCTGGGGGAGGTGATGCGTGCGGGCTCCGTGGGAGAAGTGGTGGAATCGAAGCACGAGGGCTTCCAACCGGGGGATCTCGTCCAGCTGACCGGCGGCTGGCAGGATTACGCCGTGGCCAGCCCGGGCCAGGGCCCCATGGGGGTGACGAAGCTCCCCGAGGGCGTCAGCCCGGAAATGATGCTTTCACTCCTCGGAATCACGGGGCTCACGGCCTACTTCGGCATGACGGACCTGGGCCAACCCAAGGCCGGCGA
>RGAU01000290.1 GCA_009919975.1 Gammaproteobacteria bacterium | reverse complement strand
CTTCGAGCGCACCCGGGCCGATGCCGAGCGGCGCTGGATGGAAACCAGTTATCACATGGCGCGGCTCCGCGATGACGAAACCTGCGCCCGGGAAGAGTACGACGCCATCGAGCGCTCGGCCCATGCGCTTCGGCCCACGCTCACCTTCGACCCCGGCGCGGAGCCCGCCGCGCCGGCCGTGCTTACGGGCGCCCGGCCCCGGGCCGCGATTTTCCGAGAGCAGGGCGTGAACGGGCAGCTCGAGATGGCCGCGGCTTTCCATGCGGCGGGCTTTGAAACGGTGGACGTGCATAGCTCGGATTTGCAAAGCGGCCGGACATCTCTGGCGGACTTCCAGGTGTTGGCAGTGTGCGGAGGCTTCTCCTACGGAGATGTGCTCGGGGCGGGGCAGGGCTGGGCGAAGGCCCTGCGTTTCAACGACCGGGCTCGGGGCGAACTCGAAGCCCACTTCGCCCGGGCCGATCGCTTAACCCTCGGCGTTTGTAACGGCTGCCAGATGCTTTCGGCCCTCGCGCCCCTGATCCCCGGAGCCGAGGCCTGGCCACGCTTTCTGCGGAACCGCTCGGAGCAGTTTGAAGCGCGTCTGTCCCAGGTGGAGGTGCTGGCCAGCCCCTCGCCGTTCCTTACGGACATGGAGGGCTCCGTGCTCCCCGTGGCCGTGGCCCACGGGGAGGGGCGGGCAAGCTTTGTCAACGCCGAGGCTGCGCAGACGCTTCTAGCCCAGGCCGGGCTTGCCCTGCGCTATGTGGATGGGGATGGTCAGGCCGCTACCCTATACCCGAGCAATCCCAATGGCTCCGAGCTATCCGCTGCGGGGGTTTGTAGCGCCGATGGGCGAACGCTCATCATGATGCCCCACCCGGAGCGGGTATTCCTGACGCGCCAGCTATCCTGGGCGCCCCACGCCTGGCCCGAGCCGTCTCCCTGGCTGCGCCTATTTCAGAACGCCCGAAAGGCCCTGGGCTAGCCGTTGCGCGGCGCGAAGCGGCGGTCGGGCTCGAGGGTTTCGTGGCGCGTGGGGAAATGGCCCGTGGTGCGGTCCTCGAGCCAGTAGCGAAGGGTTTTTTCCACGGCGCGAAAGGCTAGCGCCTCCCAGGGAATGGCCTCCGGGGCAAAGAGGGCAACCTCGAGGCTTTCCGGCCCCGGGGCAAAGGCCACGGGGTCTAAGGTGCCACGGAAAAAGAGATACAGCTGATTGATGTGGGGCAGGCTAAAGGCCGTATAGAGCCCGGCCAGCGTGCCTCGGGCCTCGGCCTCCTCCCAGCTTTCCCGCAGGGCCCCCGCATCGGCCCCCTCACCGTTTTCCATAAAGCCTGCGGGGAGGGTCCAGTAGCCCTGGCGAGGTTCAATGGCCCGGCGGCACAGGAGGACCTGCTCTCCATCGGTGAGGAGCGCGCCGGTGATGATGCGGGGGTTCTGGTAGTGAATCTGGCCGCAGCCCCGGCAAACAAAGCGCGGGCGGTCGTCCCCTTCAGGGATTCGATGATCAACGGGGGCGGCGCACTGCGCGCAGTAGTTCATGGGGTCTCCCGGGGTGCGGTGGTACCATCGGAGCTCATCCTAGAGAGGAGGCAGTATGCCCGTTTATCGCTTAGGAGAGCGCCAGCTCGAAGCCGAAGGATCCTACTGGATCGCGGAAAACGCTACGGTGATTGGCAGCGTAGCCCTCGGGGAAGGGGCGTCGATCTGGTGGAACGCCGTGCTCCGCGGAGACAACGACTGGATCCGCGTGGGGGCGCGCAGCAACATCCAGGACGGGAGCGTCCTCCACACCGATTCGGGCATGCCCCTGACCATCGGCGAAGACGTGACCGTGGGCCACATGGTGATGCTTCATGGCTGCACCATTGGCGATGGCAGCCTCATTGGCATTGGGGCCGTGGTGTTGAACGGCGCCAAAATAGGCAAAAACTGCATCATTGGGGCCAAGGCCCTGATTCCCGAAGGCAAGGAAATCCCCGATAACTCCCTCGTCATGGGGGCCCCGGGGAAGGTGGTGCGGACCATTAGTGAAGCTCAGGGGGCCATGGTGGCCGCCGGGGCTCGGCACTACGTGGATAACGCCCGTCGCTATGCCGAGCAGCTCGAGCGTATTGCTTAATGAGTTCCGTCGCCTCGCCCTGCATTGGGGTGTGCGTCCTCAATGCCGAGGACCACTG
>RGAU01000289.1 GCA_009919975.1 Gammaproteobacteria bacterium | reverse complement strand
TACGGAGGACGGGGTTTTCCTCGGCACCGACCGCAGCGAACGCTGGCCCATGGCCGAGTTTGCTCCCTACGTCGCCGCCCGCTTTGCGACCGGTACGGGCTGGACTTACCACCCCGCGGAGCGCGAGCTGGCCTTCAGCGACGACGGCACCCTGGCCTGGTTCGACGAGGTGGTGGTGGGCACGCGCATGGGGCCTTGCCGAGGCACGGGGGTGCTTCGGAAAACCGCTGAGGGGTGGCGCATTGCCCATTACAGTCTGACGCTCTTGGTGCCGAATGAGCTGGCCCAGGGCGTTGTGGATCGCATTCAAACCTATGAACAGGAGCCTGCTCCTTGAGTTTTAGCCATGCCATTGCCCTCACGGAAAGCCAGCGGGGGCACTACACCGGACAGATTGCCGAAGGCTGGGATATCGGGGGCAACGCCAACGGCGGCTACCTCCTGGCCCTGGCGGCGAATGGTCTCCGCCAGCACCTGGGGCGCCCGGACCCGGTCAGCATCACGGCCCATTATCTGCGTCCCGGGAAGGTGGGGCCGGCCGCTGTGCTGTGCGAAACGGTGAAGGAGGGCAAGCGCTTTGCCACGGCCCGGGCCACCTTGGAGGGTCCGGGGGGCGCGGTGCTCAGCGTGCTCGGCACCTTTGGCAATCTTGAAGACGGGGCGGCGGGCCCCACCCAGGTGCGCCTTGAGCCCCCGGCCCTGCCGGCGGTGGACGCGTGCTTCCCCCTGGGGTCGAGCGGTGAGGGGTTCGCCCCCTCCCTCATGGATCGCATTGCGGCTCGGCTTCATCCCGAGGACGCGGGCTTTCGCCACGGCCAGTCCCGGGGCATCCCGGAGATGCGAGGCTACTTCCGCCTCCCCGACGAAGACCCTTGCTCCGTGCTCGGCCTGCTCCTCGGGCTCGATGCCTTTCCCCCCACCATCTTTAACGCCAACCTTCCCGTGGCCTGGACGCCGACGGTGGAGCTCACCTGCCATCTGCGGTGCCGTCCCGCGCCGGGCTGGCTCCGGGCTCGCTTCGTCACCCGGGTGATCTCCAGCGGCTTCCTCGAGGAGGATGGGGAGCTGTGGGATAGCACGGGGCAGCTCGTGGCTCAGTCCCGGCAGCTAGCCCTGGTGCCGAAGGTGGCCGCCCCCTAATGCGCGCCCTGGTCCAGCGCCTGAAGCCGGTCTTGATGCCGGCGCTCCTGGCGTTGCTCCTCGCGCTCCTGCCCGGGCGGGCTTGGCTGCCCGGGGACTGGCGCCTGGTGGAAGGGCTAACGGCCTTCACGCCCCAGTGGCTGGCCCTCGCCCTGGCCCTGGGGGTACGGGCCCTGTGGAGGGGTCAACGGCTGCGCGCGCTGGTGTTCGTGCTCCTGGCCACCCCGGATTTGGTAAGCGCCCTGCGCCCCGATGGTGGGACGCCGGGCTTAGGGACGCCCATCGCAGGGGGCACGGACTTCACCCTGTATGCGGCGAATCTTGGGGAGGACCCGGCGGCCCTGGGCACGGCTTTGGAAACGCTTCAGGGCACGACCCCAGATGTGATCTGGCTTAGCGAGGTGCCGGCCACGCGCCCGGCGGCGCTGGAGGAAGCCTTCGATGTTATGGCCGCGGCCTATCCCTATGGGATGGCCTGGGCCCCGGCGCCGGGGCGGGAGCTGCGCTTCCTAAGCCGCTTCCCCCTGCGGGCTCGGGAAGAGTTCAATCCCGAGCGGGCGCGAGGCCGGCCGGGCATGCGCCTCGTGCTGGATGTGCAGGGGCAGCTCCTCACCGTTTATGCCCTCCATACCCATCCCCCCACGCAGGCCTGGAGCCTGAAGGCACGAAATGAAGCGCTGAGCTGGGTGGGGGCCCGGGTGGCCGCCAGCGACGGGCCCGTGCTGGTGCTGGGGGATTTGAATACCTCGGCCTTCTCGCCCTTCTTTCGGCGTTGGGTGGGGGACAGCGGACTGCGTTGCCCCTCCCCCTGGACCTGCGCCACGGGCACCTGGCCGGCGCCCTGGCGGCCCCTGGTGACCCCCATCGACCATGTGCTGGCCAAGGGGGCCCTTCAGGTGCGAAGCCTTATGCGGGGCCCGGCCACGGGATCCGATCACTACCCCCTGCAGGCCGAGCTGACGCTAAAGGCGCCTCAGCCTTAAACCCGAGAGCTAGGCGCTGAGCTGCGCCAATCCGGC
>RGAU01000288.1 GCA_009919975.1 Gammaproteobacteria bacterium | reverse complement strand
CCGTACCCGGGGACGGACGCTACGAATGGGCAGATTTCCACCCCATGAGCGACATGCCGGAGGTGCTCAATCCGGAAAAGGGGTGGTACGCCACGGCCAACAATCTCACCCTTCCTGAAGACTTTCCCATCGACACGGTGCGGGTGGGTTATGAATGGACCGCGCCCTGGCGGATTTCCCGCATCGAGGAAGTGCTTAGCGCCGCACCGCCCCATCGCCTCGAGGACAGCCTCGCCCTGCAGCGGGACTTCACCTCCGTGCTGGCGCGCCGCGCCAGCGCCGCCCTCGGCGCTTGGCCCGCCCCCGTGGGAGAGGATGCCCGCCGCGCCTTCGACCTTTTGAAGGGCTTTGACGGCGTGCTCGCCGCCGACTCCGCCGCCGCGGCGCTGTTCCAGCTGTGGTTCACCGATCATTGGCGCCGGGCCCTGGTGGTCAGCGAAGCCCCGGCGCTCGCAGGGGAGCTCCCCCGGGTGGATACGCGCGCGGCCCTTGAGCGCTTGGAAACCCGGGAGCCCCGGCTCCAGGGCCTCTTTGAAAGCAGCCTTGCCGACGCCTGGGAGGACGCCGCGGCCCGCCTTGGCGCGGACCCAGCGAGCTGGCGCTGGGGGATGCTCCACACCATGAATTTCACCCATCCCTTAGCCGAGGTGAGTCCTGCGGCGGCGGCCTGGAGCCTTCCCCCGAAGGCCCTTGGGGGCTCCTCCTATACGGTGAACAACACGGGCTTCGGAGACGACTATCGGGTCCGCTCCGGGGCATCCTGGCGCATGGTGCTCGACGTGGGCAATTGGGATGCGGCGCGCATGACCAACGCCCCGGGGCAAAGTGGCGATCCGGAAAGCCCCCACTATGGGGACCTGCTGGACCCCTGGGCGGCGCTGGAAAGCCGTCCCCTGCTCTACAGCCGGGAGGCTGTGGAAGGGGCCACCACAAAGGTGCTGAAGCTGACGCCCGCTCAGTAGGAGCGGGGCTGGTCGAGCACCTGCTCGGCAATGAAGTTGCGGATCATCTCCTGGCTCACGGGGGCGATGCGGGGAATCATGACTTCTCGGAACAGCCGTTCCACGTCGTATTCCTTCGCGTAGCCCATGCCCCCATGGGTTAGCACGGCCCGTTCGCAGGCTTTAAAGGCGGCCTCCGCGGCCAGGTACTTCGCCGCATTGGCGTCCGCTCCGCAGGGCAAGCCTGCGTCATAGCGGCTTGCCGCCCGGAGGGTCATGAGCCAGGCCGCTTCCAGCGCCATCCAGCATTCCGCGAGGGGATGGGCGATGGCCTGGTTCTGACCAATGGGCCGGTCAAACACGACCCGCTCCCGGGCGTACCGGGCCGCCCGTTCCAGGGCGGCTTGTCCCAGGCCCACGGCTTCCGCGGCAATGAGGATCCGCTCCGGGTTCAGCCCGTGTAGGAGGCAGCGCCAGCCGTCCCCTTCCGCGCCGATGCGGTGATCCTCGGGTACGAAAAGGTCGTCGATGAAGAGGGCGTTGGAGTCCACGGCGGCCCGCCCCATTTTCGGAATCGCATTCACGGTGATCGCGCTGCGGTCGAGGTCCGTATAAAACAGGGTGAGCCCTTCCGTGGGGCGCGCAGCCTCTTCCCGGGGGGTGGTACGGGCAATCAAAAGAATCTTGTTGGCGATCTGCGCCGTGGACGTCCAGAGCTTTTGCCCGGTGATGCGATAGCCTCCGGGTACGGGCACGGCTCGGGTTTTAAGGGCCGTGGTGTTCAGCCCTGCGTCGGGTTCGGTGACCCCGAAGCACACCCGATCCTTGCCCGCGATCAGGGGCGGAAGCACGGCCTCTTTCTGCGCTTCCGTGCCAAAGACCACGACGGGATGGGGCCCAAAGAGATTGATATGCACTGCCGAGGCGCCACTCATGCCGGCCCCGGAGCGCGCGACGGCGTGGGCAAAGAGGGCCGCCTCCGTGATGCCCTGTCCTGAGCCCCCGTAGGCTTCGGGCATGGCGATGCCGAGCCAGCCGCCTTCGGCCACGGCCTGCACAAAGGCCTCGGGGAACTGCCCCTCTTGGTCGCATTTGCGCCAATAGGCGGCATCAAAAGGCGAGCACAGCTTGGTGACCGCATCGGCGAGGGCTTGCTGCGCCTCGGTGAGTTCAAAGTCCATGGGGCCTCCTAGCCGAGCACGATGCGCGCCCGAACCA
>RGAU01000287.1 GCA_009919975.1 Gammaproteobacteria bacterium | reverse complement strand
CCCGGGCCGAGGCCGCCCTGCGCGCCGCCTACGCGCAGGACGAGGCCGCCTTCGTCGCCAGCGCGAAGGCCTTTATGGAGGCCGAGCGCCCCGTTGTCGCCCAGCTAGAAACGGGGGTGGGGGGCCTGGCCCAGCATGCCTATGCGGGCTTTCGCCAACTCTTTGAGCACCGTGCCCACTACGCCCGAGAAGATGCGCTCGGCTGGCTGGCCGCGACGAAGGCTCAGCTGGAAGAAACGCGCCTGCGGCTCTCCGCCATCACGGAGGCGGCCCTGAACGAAAATGCTCTGCAAGCCGCGACGCAGGAGACGATGCGAAGAAGCCCTTGAAGCAGCGCCCAAGCTGGCCCTGGCCCATCAGCTCGCCGCGGCCATCGCCATCAAAGCGCAGGATGACAGGCAGGCCCAACAGCATCTCCGGGCCTTCCTTGAGCTTGAGCCGGATAACGTTGAGGGGTGGCTTAGCCTCGGGAACAGCTATCGGCGCAGCGGCGGGCCCCGGGATGCGGAGCTGGCCTACCGCCAGGGTCTTCGAGTTGATCTTCAGCACGGGGGCTGCCGGCGCGCCTTGGTCCGCCTGCTCTATGAGCAGGGCCATAGCGCGCACGCCATTCCCATCGCAGAAGCCGGCCTTCGCTATGCCCCCCAGGACGCCGGCCTCCTAACGCTCCTCGGCGAAGCGCTTCTGGAAACGGAAGCCTTTGAGGAGGCCCTCCATCGGTTCGATAGCGCCCTACGCCATCGCCCCGACTCCGCGGCGGCACGGCAGGGCCGAGCTCTCGCGCTGCGAGGCCTGGACCGGCAAGAGGACGCCCTCAGCGAATTACGGGCCTTAGAACAGGCAGGCCTGCAGCACTTTTCCCTGGCCCACAACCTTGGCAACGTGCTGAGCGATCTCGGGCGTCTCGAAGAGGCGGAGGCCGCCTACACCCAGGCGCTCGCCTTGAATCCTGATTACGGTCCCAGCTATAGCAACCTTGCGCGCACGAGATGGTGCCTTGGGGACGACGCGCGTTTTCTAGAGCCCTTCGAGACCGCCTTCGCTGCTGGGCGGCTCGCCCCACCCCTGATCAAGGCCTACCTCGATGCGCTGCTGGCGGTGGGGCAAAGGGCCCGTTTTGATGAGGCCCGGAGCCGCTTCCCCGACAGCTTGCTCGCGGAACCCGCGCTGCAAGATACCCTGGCGCGGGCTGCAGCCGCCGCTGGAGATTTCCCTGCCGCGTTTCAGCATCATCGAAAGGCGCTCTCCGACGCTGAGCCTCCCCTTCAATGGGAATGCCATGCTGCACAAACGGAGCTCCTGGCGGGGCAGCCAGGCCAAGCCGCGGCTAGGCTTGAGCGGGCCCTGGCGCGCGACCCCGGGAACGGCTTTCTCCTCGCCTATCTTGGCGTGGCTTGGACGCTGATAGGCGACCCCAGGGCAAAGACGCTCCTGGCCAAGGATCTGGTGATCACCATGGATCTCGGCGTCCCCCCAGGCTTCGAGTCCCTCAACGCGTTTCACGAAGCCCTAAAAAAGGGTCTGGAAGAGGAACATACGGCTCGCCAGCACCCCTTCGAGCAGACGCTCCGGGGCGGCACGCAAACCCAGGGCAACGTGCTACGGCTCGGTCATCCTGCGATCAGCGCTTTGCGGTACCAGCTAGAACGCGCCGTGGAGGACACTCTGGCGACGCTTCGAAGCCGAAGCGGCCCGGCGCCCCACCCTGCCTTTACGGTCCCTGGCGCCTGGCGCTTTTCCGGCGCTTGGTCCGTGCGCCTAAAGCCCCAGGGCTTTCACACCATGCACGTGCATCCCATGGGCTTTTACAGTGCGGTTTACTACGTGGAGGCGCCCCCGGCTGATCCGCAGGATCCCCAGGCCGGGTGGCTGCAATTTGGCCCCCCCGATCTCACCCTGCCGACGGCGCTACCCATTCGCGAAACCCGTGCGCCCGTGCCCGGACGGCTCGTCCTTTTCCCGAGCTACTTCTGGCACGGGACCCGCCCCTTCACCCTGGGATCCCATCGCACCACGGTCGCCTTTGACATCGCGCCCCGGGTAATCCCAAGGGGCGATTAGTGGGCTTCCCCATCAGCGGAGAAGGCGAAGGCCACTTCCTGCGCTTTGGCCAGCAGCTGATCAAGCCGTAGCCGAGCAATCGGTGTGAAGCCCGCAAGGTTTGCTAAGGGCGCC
>RGAU01000286.1 GCA_009919975.1 Gammaproteobacteria bacterium | reverse complement strand
GAAAACGCCGTGCATTCGCTCCAGCCCCCGCCGGAACTTGATCTCCTGCTTTTTGGCGGCGGGCATGCCCACGTGGCCGTGCTCCGCGCCCTGGCCATGGCCCCCTGGCCGGGGGTCCGGGTCACCCTTGTCACCCGGGAAGTCCTCGCGCCCTATTCAGGGATGTTGCCGGCCCACGTTGCAGGGACGTTGTCCTGGGAAGCCATGCACATCGATCTGGGCCCCCTGGCACGCGCAGGGGGCGTTCGCCTGATCGAGGCGGAGGTCACGGGAATCGATGCGGCGCAGCGCCAGCTGCACTTCGCTGACCGGCCACCCCTAAGCTACGACGTGCTCTCCGTGGACAGCGGTATTACCCCTGCGTTGGACGAGGTGCCTGGCGCCCGGGGCCAGGTATTGCCCACCAAGCCCATAGCAACCTTTCTCCCGCGGCTGACGGAGGCCCTGGAGGCCCAGCACGAGGCTCTGGCGGCAGGCCAGCCCATTCGCGTGGTTGGCGCCGGGGCTGCGGGGGTCGAGCTGGCCCTTGCGCTGCGGGCGCGCCTCGGTCCAGCCGTTAGCTTAGAACTGTTGGTCGCGGGGGAACGCATTCTTCCCGCCTTGCCGGCGCGGGTCGGGCGAAAGGCCCGGGCGGCCCTGGCGGCGGCAGGGGTCGCTGTGCGGTTTGAGGCTCGCGTAACGGCGGTGGAGGACGGCCCCACGCTGCGTCTGGCCTCTGGGGAAGCCTTACCGGCCGCCCTCGTGCTCTGGGCAACGCACGCGGCGCCCCCGGCCTGGCTGGCGAGTTCGGGCCTAGCCCTTGATAAGGCGGGTTTCCTGGCCGTGGGGGAGACCCTCCAGAGCCTGTCCCATTCCGAGGTGTTTGCGGCTGGCGATGTGGCGGCCCTGACCCATGCGCCGCGCCCGAAGTCCGGGGTCTATGCGGTGCGCGCGGGCCCCGTGCTCACGGACAATCTCAAAGCGTTTATCGCAGGGCACCCCCTGCGCCCCTTCAAGCCCCAGCGCCGAGCCCTGTATTTGCTGAATCTTGGGGACGGGCGTTCCCTGGCGGCCCATCCCTGGCTTCCGGCCTGGGTGGGGCGGCCCTTGTGGCGCCTCAAGCTGGCGATTGATGAGCGCTTTATGGCGCGCTTCCGCTTGCCGCCCATGGCTGAGGGGTCGGCTGCGCCTTCCCTGCTTGCAAGGACGGGGGCGGAGCGCGGCGTGGCCCTTATGCGCTGCGAAGGCTGCGGCAGCAAGCTCGGCCCCGACACCCTCCGGGCAGGCCTGGCGGGACTTCCCGGGGGCGCAAGGCCCGTGGAGGACGCCACCCCCGTGGCGGGGGCGCGAGGGCTGTGGCAAAGCATCGATGGCTTCCCCCTGCCCGTGGACGACCTTTACCTGGGCGGGCGTCTTGCCGCCCAGCACGCCCTAAGCGATCTCTACGCCCTGGGGCTTGAGCCCCGGCAAGCCTGGGCCCTGGCCACCGTGCCCGTGGCCAGCGATCGGCTCATGGCGCGAGATTTAGGCCAGCTCATGGCCGGGGCGGAGGCGACCTTGTCCGCTGCGGGCTGTGAGCTTGCAGGTGGTCACTCCCTCGAGGGGCCCCGGGCGGAGCTCGCCCTCACCGTGCTCGGGGCGGAAGCGCCGGGGTCCGCGCCGCTGCTCAAAGGCGGCGGCCAAGCGGGGGACGTGCTGATTTTGACCAAAGCCCTTGGGGTGGGGGTGGCGCTGGCGGCTTCCGCGAAGGGAACGGCGCCGAGCTCGCTTCGCCAGGGGGCCCTGGCCTTGATGCTCGAGCCCTCGGCCCCAGCCTTACCGGTCCTTCGCGCCCACGGGGTGCGGGCCCTGACGGACGTCACGGGCTTCGGGCTGCTGGGCCATGCCCTCGAGATCGCCGAGGCCAGCGGCCTGGGCCTCACCCTCGACCCCTCCGCCCCCATCGCCCTCGACGGCGTACTGCCTCTCTTGGCTGCGGGGGAGGGGGCTCAGCTTTCGGAGGCCAACGCCGCGCCCCTCGCGCAGGCGAAATGGATTGGCGTAAGCCCCGAGGACCCCCAGGTGCGCCTGCTCTGCGACCCCCAAACCTGTGGTGGCCTTCTTGCCGCCGTGCCCGCAGCCACGGCTGAGGCCTGCCTGCAGGCCCTTCAAGATGCCGGCTTCGCCTCGGCCCGGGCCGTGGGTCGCCTAAGGGTAGAGGCCGGCCTTTTT
>RGAU01000285.1 GCA_009919975.1 Gammaproteobacteria bacterium | reverse complement strand
AAGCGAAGCCCATGAAGGGTACCGCGCCGCGGCATTCCGATCCTGCACTGGATGCAAAGGCCCGGGCCTTCCTCGCGGAGGACCTTAAGAACCGGGCGGAAAACCTCATGATCGTGGATTTGCTTCGTAACGATCTCGGGAAGCTTTGCGCTCTGGGCTCGGTGCGGGGGGAGGGGCTCTTCGCCGTAGAGTCCTTTGCCACCGTGCATCAGATGACCTCCCTCGTTCGGGGGCATCTGAAGACGCCGCCGGCCCTGGGGACCTTACTGCGGGCGCTTTTTCCCTGCGGGTCCATTACGGGGGCGCCGAAGTTTCGCGCCATGGAAACGTTGCGGGCCCTGGAAAGCGGGCCTCGTGGGATTTACTGCGGCACGCTGGGGTGGATGGCTCCGGACGGACGCTCGGAGTTCAACGTGGCCATTCGGACCCTGGCCCTGGACAAGGGCCAGGCGCGCCTCGCCGTGGGCAGCGGGGTGGTTTACGACAGCGTGGCAGAGGCGGAATACGAGGAGGCCCTATGGAAGGCGCGCTTTGCGAAGCTTTCTCCCGAGACTGCGCTTTAATCGAGACCTTTTTTTGGTCCCCGGAGACGGGGGTGCGGGATGGAGCGGCTCACTGGGCGCGCCTTCGCCGGTCCGCCGTCCTCCTGGGGTTTCCTTTGGAGGACGCCGCCTTATCCGCCATCCTGGAATCCCTTGGGGGTGTCGTGCCGCTGCGCGCACGCCTAACGCTAGCGCGAGCTTTGCGAGGGCACCATCACGAATGTGTTTCTCCGCTGTGACGAGGGGCCCCTGTGTACGCCACCGCTGAGCTCCGGCTGCTTGCCGGGCGTTCTACGGCAGCGCCTCCTGGAAAGCGGGGCGGCCCGGGAAATGGTGCTCCCCCGGCAGGCGCTCTTTGAGTGCGAAGGCCTTTGGGTAGGCAATGCGCTGCGGGGGCTAATCCCCGCGGTGTTTGAACAGGAGCATGCATGAAGATGTCGCGGTGGACGGTAGGGGTTTTTGGCCTCCTTGCCTGGGCCTTCGTGCTCGGAGCTGCGCTAGGCGCAGGGGCCGCCACGGCAGAGCCCGCCCCCCGCAGTAACCTCCTGCTCATCTACGTCGATGATCTGGGTTATGGGGATCTGGGGAGCTATGGCCACCCGGTGCTGCAAACGCCGAATCTCGATCGCTTAGCCGAGGAAGGGGTGCGGTTAACGAACTACTACGCGCCCTCGGCGCTCTGTTCGCCCTCCCGCGCAGCCCTGCTCACGGGGCGCCATCCCTACCGCACCGGTATTCAGAGCTGGATTCCCGCAGGCACCGGCGTTTATCTGCGCGATCAGGAAGTCACCCTGGCGGAGCTTTTGCGCGGCGAAGGCTATGCCACGGCGCTGGTGGGGAAGTGGCATCTCAATAGCGATCTTGGGAGTGCAACCGAGCCTCAGCCGAATGACCAGGGCTTTGACTATTTCTACGGCCATAACGCTTTCCAGACGCCGACCAATCGCAATCCTGACAACCTCTATCGCAATCGGGAGAAGCTGCCCGTGCAGGAGGGTTACACGGCCCAGCTCTATGTCGATGAAGCGATGGGCTGGCTCGAGGGTCGCGCTGAGGATGCGCCCTTCTTCCTGATGCTGAGCATGGCCGAGCCCCATACCCCCATCGAGAATCCCCCAGCCTTCAACGCGCGCTACGCCGAGCACACCCAGGGGCCTGTGGTGCCCATTCCCTCGGGGCTCGCGGCGCCCCCGAAGGCCCTGCTGACCCCCCGGGGGCCCGGGGAGTACTACGCGAACGTCACCTACCTCGACGATCAGCTGGGCCGGCTGTTCGATTACCTTGAAGAAAGGGGACTTCGGGAAAGCACGCTGATTGTTTTCGCCAGCGATAACGGCCCGGTGACGGACGATTGGTTGAACTGGTACGAAGTGAATGCCTATGGGGCCACGGGAGGCTTCCGCGGTCGCAAGCACTACCTCTTTGAGGGTGGGCTTCGCGTACCCGCCATCGTGAGCCAGCCCGGGCGGATTCCCGAGGGGGCGTTACGGGACGGCGTGATGGTGGGTACGGATTGGCTGGCGACGCTTTCGGCGTTATTGGCCTTTCCCCTGCCCACAGACCGCCCCCTTGATAGTCGGGATCAATCCGCGTTCTTACTGCGTGGGGTGCCGGCCGCGGCGGGGCCCCTGCACTGGGCCCTGCCCAC
>RGAU01000284.1 GCA_009919975.1 Gammaproteobacteria bacterium | reverse complement strand
AGCAGAAGCACCTCGAGGAATGAGGCCGGATCAAGAAGCGCACGATAGCGACGACGGTGCGTCATCACGCTATCGTGGGCACGCAAGAGGCTTTCGAGAAGAAGGGGCTCCGCTGCGCTGTCGGGGGCCTCAGCAAGGGTTTCCAGCAACAGCGTGGCCGCCCCCTGGGCCCGTTCGAGGCGACGTCCGATCATCAAAAAGCGCCACCCCTGCTCCCGGGTCATGCTCTCCACGCTCAATCCAGAGAAGGTCAAAAGCGCTGTAATCAACGGATCAAGAGCCTCCTCCACCGCCCCAAGGGCCTGGGGAGACAGCCCCTGGGCTTGCACGAGGCGCTGCCCGATCTCGTCGAGCACGCGGCTGGCGTCCGGGGCCCAGCGGTCCTTCAGCTGCTCCGCCGCCTGCCCCAGGCGTAAAAGCGTTTGGGGGAGGCTGCCTGGTTGCTGCTCATCAAGCAGCAGGGTCAGCAGTATCTCATCCCGGTGGGGGAAGGCGTCGGAGGTCACCCCCGCCAGGGCGCAGAAACCGTCGATGAGGCGCCCGAGGGCCACGGCATCGGCGGGATCCCCGTAATCCCGAACCTCCCGGGCGTGGCGCAGCACGGCCCGGGCCATGCGGGCGAGCCCCTCGGCCCGCTCCGCATAGCGTCCTACCCAGTACAGATTGTCCGCGACCCGACTGGGGAGCTGCTCCGGGGCCCCCGGCCCCACCTCGGGAACGGCCCGGGGCCAGCGAATCAAATGGCGCTCCGTCTCGTCCGCAAGCACCCAGGTGTCCTTGCACAGGCCTCGAAGCTCGCTGCCCAGGGCCAGGGGACCGCCCCGGGGCCCCGCCACGCGGGTAAAGCCGCCGGTCATCACCTCAAAGTCCCGGCCCTGGCGGGTGGCGAAGAAGCGGGTAAGCACGGCCTGGGGGCGCAGCTGCCCGTCCACCAAGGTCGCCGCCGTCCCCTCCAAAGCTGCGGGTTGACCCACGAAGGTCTCCGGGTCCGCTTCAATTTGCCGCCGAAGGTTGTCCCGGGCCTCGCTGGAAAGGGCGCCCCCCCACAGTGCCTGACCGCTGCGATCAATGGGCTTAATGACCATCGATTCAAGATTCGCTAGCACGTGCTGCCGTCCCTGGGCCGTCCCGCACCACCAGGTCTCCACGGACGGCAGCTTCAAATCCTCTCCAAGAACCTGGCGGGAAAGCTGGGGCAGGTAGGGCATGAGCCCCGGGTGTTCAAGGATTGATACCCCAAGCCCGTTCGCCAGCGCCACCTCCCCCCGGAGAGCCGCTTCCCCAAGCCCCGGAACCCCCGTTTCCCCATCGGGAACGAGAAGCGCGTCGCTGTCGTGATCGCCGGTTCGCCGGAGCACCACATCAAGAAGCTTCAACCCCCCGATGGTGCGCAGCCAAGCCGAGATAGCTCGCCAGGTAAGCATGATCAAAATAGTGGGGGTCGCTAATGCCTGAGGCGAGCACCGCGATCCGCGGGCGCAACCGCTGGTGCGGTGCAAGGTCCACCACGGCGCCCCGGAGGTGTTCGAAGAAACTGGCTAGGCGATGCACGTGGCTGGCACGAATCAGGTTCGGGAGAATGCGCGAGGTGACAATGCGCGTTTCTAGGGCGAGCCCCACCCCTGCGGGCGCCTGGGTACGGTCCCCCAGTACGGCAAAGGAACCATCCCCCCGGCGCACCACATCGGCGCCGTAGAAGGCCAGGGCCTGCTCCATGCCGCCGGCCCCTAGGAGGCCCTGAAGATAGCCTCGGTGCCGATAAATAAGATCCGCAGGAAGGACCCCCTGGCGCAAAAGATGCCGGGGGCCGTAGAGATCCTGGAGCACCGCATCGAGCAGCTGAGCGCGCTGCCGTAGGCCGCTTTCGAGCACGGCCCAGGCATCTGGCGGCACCAGGTGGGGAATGGGGTCTAGATCGTAGGGGCGGCTCGCCGCCCCGGGGCCGGCGCTAAAGGTCAGGCCGTTTTCCCGAAACAGGCGCCGGGCATCGCGGCGCCGCTGTTCGAGGTCCTCAGGCCCGAGCTGCCCAAAGGCATGGAGCAGCCGCGCCCAGTGGGGCCTGGGTGTGCCATCCCCTCCAAGCAGTTCGTCAAAGGCGCCCATCTCCGCACCATAGGCGCTGTGGAGCACGCTGGGCCCCGGGCGATCGAGCGCGTTCATGCGAGCACCCGCCCTTTCCCGCTTCGTCCTG
>RGAU01000283.1 GCA_009919975.1 Gammaproteobacteria bacterium | reverse complement strand
CCCCGGGGCCTGCTGAAGGAAGCCTTCCTTCGCAAGCATGAGCTCCTGCCCCTCCTCCGCCGAGGCACCACGCTTTTCGTCGCCATCGCCGACCCCAGCGAGCACCTGGGCCTCAGCGAAGGGAAGTTTCATTCAGGACTCACCCTCGCACCGGTCGTGGTGGAGCTGCGCCAACTACGCCGGGGCCTCGAGACCTTCCTCTCCGAGAACAGCGAGGCCCTGCTGGCCGGGCTCGAAGAAGACCCCCTGGAGGTGCTCGGCGAGGAAGAGGCGCCAGGAGAGGTGTCGGCGCTCGACAGCGCCCAAAACCCCGAGGAAGCGCCGGTGGTGCGCTTCATCAATAAGGTCCTCGTGGACGCTATTCGCAGCGGCGCCTCGGACATTCACTTCGAGCCCTACGAACAGCGCTACCGGGTGCGCTTTCGCACCGACGGCATGCTGCGAGAAGTCGCTACCCCGCCGGCAAACCTCGGCCAGCGTCTTGCCGCGCGCCTGAAGGTGATGTCGCGCATGGACATCTCCGAGCGCCGCGTGCCGCAAGATGGGCGAATCAAGCTGAGGGTCAGCCAGGACCAGGCCATCGACTTCCGGGTGAACACCCTACCGACCCTCTACGGAGAAAAGGTGGTGCTGCGGATCTTGGATCCCAGTTCGGCCAAGCTCGGTATCGATGCCCTCGGCTACGAACCGGAGCAAAAGGCCCTCTTCCTCGATGCCCTGGCCCAACCTCAAGGCATGATTTTAGTCACGGGCCCCACCGGGTCGGGAAAAACCGTCTCCCTTTACACCGGTCTGAATATCCTTAATACCGCGGAGCGCAACATCGCCACCGCGGAAGATCCGGTGGAAATCAACCTCGAGGGGATCAACCAGGTCAACGTGAACCCCCGGGTCGGCCTTGACTTCGCCGCAGCCCTCCGGGCCTTCCTACGCCAGGACCCGGACGTGGTGATGGTGGGGGAGGTGCGGGATCTGGAAACGGCGGAAGTGGCCATCAAGGCCGCTCAAACGGGGCACCTCGTGCTCTCCACCCTACATACGAACTCCGCCCCGGAAACACTCACCCGGCTGCGAAACATGGGCGTCCCCAGCTTTAACGTCGCCACCTCAGTCAGCCTGATCATCGCCCAGCGCCTCGCCCGGCGCCTCTGCAAACACTGCAAGGTGCCCCACACCGTGCCCCAGCCTGCCCTCCTCGAACTCGGCTTCGAAGCGGAAGACTTCCAGGAACCCTTCACCCTCTATGAAGCGAAGGACCAAGGCTGCGAGCACTGTCACCAGGGCTATCGCGGCCGGATCGGGCTTTATGAGGTGGTTCGCATTACCCCGAGGCTCCAAGCCTTGATCCTTGAGGATGGCAACGCCCTGGCCCTGGCCGAAGCGGCTCGGGCCGAAGGTTTCTTAAACCTGCGGCGCGCCGGCGTACTGAAAGCCAAGGCAGGCATCACCAGCCTTCTTGAGATCAGCCGGGTAACGGCGGCCAGCGGATGAGCAGCTCCGCCTTTCGCTATCAGGGCCGTGACCGGTTTGGGAAACGGGTCCGAGGCGTGGTGGAGGGTGCAAGCCCGGAAGCCGTGCAGGCCAGCCTCCGGCGCAGGGGCATTCTTGCGGAAAAAGTCACAGCCCAGCGTGCGTCGAAAAGCCGCGGCGGCCGCATCCGTAGCGGAGATCTCGCCCTCTTCACGCGTCAGCTCGCGACCATGATGCGCGCTGGGGTGCCCCTCGTGCAGTCCTTTGGCATCGTCGCTGAGGGGCTCAGCAACCCCGCCATGAAAAGCCTTGTGCTGGCCCTTCAAGATCAGGTCGCCAGCGGTACGGCCTTCGCCTCGGCGCTGCGTAGCCATCCGAAAATCTTCGACGCACTGTACTGCAACCTGGTGGACGCCGGGGAGCAAGCCGGCGCCCTGGAAACCATGCTCGATCGCCTCGCTACCTATCGGGAAAAAAGCGAGGCCCTGCGGGGGAAGATCCGCAAGGCGCTGACCTACCCCATCGCGGTCCTCGTCATTGCGCTGGTGGTCACGGGCCTTCTCCTGATTAAAGTGGTGCCCCAGTTTGAAGATGTTTTTGCCGGCTTTGGGGCAGCCCTGCCCCCCTTCACCCAGCTGGTCATCACCCTTTCCGAGTGGGCTCAAGCCCACTACCTTGCCGTACTGGTCGGGCTGATGGTCGGCGGCTTCGGTCTGCGCTATGCCCATGGCCAGTCCCCGGCCTTTCGCG
>RGAU01000282.1 GCA_009919975.1 Gammaproteobacteria bacterium | reverse complement strand
CGGACGCATCGCCCTGGAGGGGGGCAGCGCTGGGGGAGAGCTGGTGGCTGTGGCCCTGAATCGCGCGCCGGAGCGCTGGGCCGCGGTCTTTGCCGCCGTGCCCTTCGTGGACGTGCTCCACACCATGCTCGATCCGGAGCTGCCCCTTACGCCCCTGGAATGGCCCGAATGGGGTAACCCCCTGGCCTCCCGGGAGGCCTTCGGCACCATTCGCGCCTATTGCCCCTATCAAAATGTGCGCCCCGGGGCCTTTCCCCCGGTGCTGGCCACGGCGGGCGTGGAAGATCCTCGCGTCGGCTACTGGGAGCCCGCAAAATGGATCGCGAAACTTCGGGACCACCAGCAGGCGCCCGTACCCTTGCTCTTGCGGACCCAATTCGCCGCCGGCCATGGCGGAGCCACGGGGCGCTACGCCGGCCTCGATGAGGTTGCGGAAGCCTATGCCTTTTTACTCACCGCCCTTCGCGTGTAAGGAGTTTTTCGGCCCATGAATTTGCCTGCTTCCCTCGAGGCCTTTGACGCTTGGCTTGCCGATCAAGAGCAAGCCGTGCCGGCGCTCCGGCCCCAATCCGCGGCGCGCTTCCATTGGGTGCCCGGCCCCCGGCGGAAAACGCCCCTGGCGGTGGTGTATCTCCATGGTTTTTCCGCCGACCCGGCGGAAACCTCGCCCTTCAGCGAGCGCTTGGGGGACGCCTTGGGGGCGAACGTGTTCATGCCGCGCCTTACGGGCCATGGGCAGGATGGGGCGGCCATGGGCGCCGCCACCATGGACGCGTGGCTCGCCGATCTTGCCCTGGCCATGGCGGTGGGCCAGGCCCTGGGGGAACGCATTATTCTCGTTGGCTGTTCCACCGGCGGCACGCTTGCGACCTGGCAGGCCCTGCAGGGGGGGAAGGATCCGTCCCTGGCGGCGCTCCTGCTGCTGTCGCCGAACTTTGGACCTCGGGATCCCCGCTCGGGGCTTCTCTATTGGCCCGGGGCGCGCACCTGGGCACCCTGGCTCGTGGGTAAGGAACGGTCCATCGAACCGGAGAACGCGGCTCATGGCCTGCACTGGACCACCACCTATCCCATCGCGGCGCTCTTCCCCATGATGGCGCTGGTGCGGGAAACGCTACGGGGGGACCTGAGCCGCATTCACACGCCCACCTGGGTGGCCTATCACCCTGATGATGACGTCGTCAGCGTGCCCAAGATGCGCAGCGCTTTAGGTCGCTTTGGCGTTGAAGCGGCTTGGCACGAGCGCCCCGCCGGGCAGGCCTCGAAACACGTGATTGCCGGCGACGCCTTCGCAACCGAGGCTACGAATGCGGTGCTGAGTTCAGCGCTGGGCTTTCTTGCGGCCCAGGGCCTGGGACTGGCCTAGGCATAAGGCGCAGGGCCGTCAGGGCACTCAGCAGGGCGAAAACCGCGAGCCCCTCAAGCAGGGGCGTAGGGGGGAGGATCAGCGCCCCCAGCAGCACCAGGGCCTGCCGGCTCAGCTCCAGGGCCTTCGCGTAGGGGCGGCCATCGAGGCACGCCCCGAGGCTGCTTAGGCTCAATACCAACCAAAGCACGAAAGGCGTCTGCGGCGCGGGCGCTGCCTGGCCCAATAAGGGCAGCAGGCCGAGGGCCGTGATCACGAGAAACTGCACCGCAAGATAAGCGGTGAGCCCCGGCCCCAGGACGGGCTTCGTTGTCGTGACGGGCGTCGGAGGCGCCGGGAGCGTTTCTGGCCCGGCAAGGACGAGGCGGAGGGCGCCGCTAAGGCTTCCCGAGGCCCAACCATAGCGAAGCAGCGCCCAATAGTGATGAGCGTTCGCCCACAGCGGATTAAAGCTTCCCAGCGCGTGGGGCAGGCCAAAGCGCGGCGGGCAGTCGGCCCGCTCATCTTCGTAGGTTCCCAGCAGTCGATCCCAGAGGATGAAGACCCCACCAAAGTTCTTGTCAATGTATTCCGGATTGCTCGCGTGGTGCACCCGGTGGTTCGCCGGCGTAACCAAAATGCGCTCAAGGAAGCCCAGCCGGTGGATGGCCTGCGTATGCACCCAGAACTGATAGATCAGATTCAGGCTGCCCACGGCCACCATGAGCTCCGCGGGCACGCCCAAGGCCAACATGGGCAGATAAAAAAGAAAGGTGAGAAAGCCCGTGCTTGTCTGTCGAAGGGCCGTGGAGAGGTTGTAGGCCTCGGACTGGTGGTGGGCCACATGGGAGGCCCAAAGAATATTCACCCGATGC
>RGAU01000281.1 GCA_009919975.1 Gammaproteobacteria bacterium | reverse complement strand
GTGGCCAACGTGTTCCACGCCGGGGATGGCAACCTTCATCCGCTGATTCTTTACGATGCGAACGCCCCCGACGGCGTGGCCCGGGCCGAGGCCCTGGGCAATGAGATTCTCGCGCTCTGCGTCGCCTATGGCGGATCTGTGACCGGGGAACATGGCGTGGGCGTGGAGAAGCTCGACGCCATGTGTGGCCAGTTTGAAGCGCCGGAGCTCACGCGCTTCAAAGCGCTCAAGGCCGCCTTCGATCCCCAGGGGCTGTTGAACCCCGGGAAGGCCGTGCCGACCCTGGCTCGCTGCGCCGAACTGGGGGGGATGCACGTGCATCACGGACAGCTGCCCCATCCGGAGCTGCCGCGCTTATGAGCACCCCCCCGGCGTCGCGCCGAGACCTTGCCGCCGAACCTGAAATTGTCCGCCTTTGCGATGCGGTGAAAAGCGCCGCTGCGGAAGGGCGCGTGCTCATACCGCGGGGCGGCGCCACGCGAGATGCGGCGCTGGGCGCGCTCTCGGGGGAGCCCCTAGCCCTGGCTGCCTATGCGGGCATCGTGCGTCATACCCCCACGGAACTGGTGGTGACGGCGCGGGCCGGAACGCCCCTTGGGGAGCTTGTGGAAACGCTTGCGGCGGCGGGGCAGCGCCTGCCCTTCGAGCCGCCCTTGCCGGGGCGAAAGGCCACGCTAGGGGGCGCGGTTGCCCTGGGCACCTCCGGCCCTGCCCGGGCCTACCGCGCGGCCCTCCGCGATGCGCTCCTGGGGGTCACCCTCATCGATGGGACGGGCACGGTGTGCCGCTTCGGCGGGGAGGTGATGAAGAACGTGGCGGGCTTTGACGTCTCCCGCCTCATGGCCGGCAGCTACGGTGAGCTGGGCGCCATGCTGGAGATCAGCCTGCGCCTAGAACCCCTGCCGGAGCGGAGTCAAACGCAGGCCCTGGCCTGCACCTTGCCGGAAGCGCTGACGCGCATGCCGACCCTTGCTGCCCGTGCCGGGGCGCTGACGGGGCTGGCCTGGCTCGACGGTTGGCTATTGGCGCGCTTTGAGGGCTCGGCGGTGGAGGTCGAGCTGGACGCTAAGGCTGCCGGGGGGGAAACGCTACCGCCCGAGGAGGCCGCTGCGCGCTGGGCCCGGTTACGGGAGGGACCCCTTTCTGCGGAAGGGCGTGGGGACGAGGGCGGGGCGCTGTGGTGCCTCTCCCTGCCGAATGATGCGCCGGCCCTGGAGCTTCCCGCTGCGCCTTGGGCCCTGGACTGGGGCGGCGCCCGGCGCTGGGTGCGGACGACGGCGGCACCCAAGGCGGTCGCTGACGCCCTGGCGCCCCACGGGGGGCACGGCCTACGGCTTACCCCCGGCGTAATGCGTACGCCGCAGCCGGCGGCGCTTAGGGCCCTGGAGCAGCGGGTCCGCCAGGCCATGGATCCTTCCGGCGTCTTCGCTCACGGCGCCACCCCGGGGGAGGGGGACTAATGCAAACCCGCCTACCGGAAGCGCTCCTGGCGACTGGCGAAGGGCAACGCGCCGAAGCCGTGCTCCGCAGCTGTGTGCACTGCGGCTTTTGCAATGCAACCTGTCCCACCTATCTGGAAACGGGCCACGAGCTCGACGGCCCCCGGGGGCGCATCTGGCTGATGAAGGCCTTTCTTGAGGGGGAAGGGGCGAGCGAGATCACCACGCGCCACCTGGACCGCTGCCTGACCTGCCGCAATTGCGAAACCACCTGCCCGTCGGGGGTGGTTTACCACGACCTGCTTGAGGTGACGCGAGGCCGCCTCGAGGACGAAGGGGCGCCGCGCCCGCTGCCGGCGCGCTTCGCTCGCTGGGCTCTGCGAATGCTCATTCCCCGACGCGGTTTGTTCTGGCCCCTTTATCGCCTGGGCCAGCGCCTTCGGCCGCTGGTGCCCACCGGGTTCCGGGAGTCGCTGACCGCGCCCTCGACGCTTAGGCCCTGGAAGCCTGCGGTCGCCGCGGCTTCCGCACCACGGCGCGTGTTGCTGCTGGCCGGCTGCGTGGAAGGGGTTGCCGTTCCCGAGACCCAGCACGCCACGGCGCGGGTGCTGAGGGCCCTCGGGCTCGAGGCGACCCTCGCGCCCCGGGCGGGGTGCTGCGGCGCGCTACCGCTGCATCTTGGCGCCCGCGCCCAAGCTCAGGCGCTGGCGCGGCAAAACATCGACGCCTGGTGGCCTGAGCTTCAAAGCGGCGCCGAGGCCCTGGTGATGACGGCTTCCGGCTGCGGCGTCGAGGTGAAGGG
>RGAU01000029.1 GCA_009919975.1 Gammaproteobacteria bacterium | reverse complement strand
GCGTTCCGTCAGCACCGCCCCCCGGGGAAACTGCGTGCTTCCGGAGGTGTACTGCACATAGGCGACCTCGTCCGGGCCAGGGAGGGGCGGAAGCGCGCCTTGGGGGCCCGCAAGTAGGTCTGCCACGGTATGCACGGGGATTTGCGTATCGGCCGCCGCGGCATCGGCGAGGTAGGGCAGGAAGGCTTCCGTGGCCAGGGCGAGCTTGGCGTCGGCGTGGCGCAGGAGCCGGCCAAGCAACTCGATAAAGGGGGCCGTGCCGCCCATGTGGATGCTAGCAGGCAAGGGCACGGGAACGAGGGCGGCCCGCCGCGCGGCAAAAAAAGCGATATGAAAGTCTGGGTGTGTTTCCGCGACGATGCCCACCCGGCTGCCCCGGGGCAGGGCGAGGGCGGCAAAGGCGCGGGCGAGGGCCTCAGCCTGTTCAGCGATCTCGCCCCAGCTTAGAGACGCGCTAAGCTGACCTCGGCCATCAAAAAAATTGACCCCCGTCCCCGACGCCGCGGCATAGGACAGGGCCTCCCAAAGCGTGGGAAAATCACCAAGGCGTAGCGCCTGAGTGCGCGCCGTTGGCATTACCATGGGTAGGTCGGGATGGGTCACGCGGCTCGTCAATCCTTAGGCCCAGAAGGGCATAGCTAAAACCGCACTATTATGCGCCCAAAGCGCTGGCGATGGCATAGGCGGGCAAGCCCGGCCTTCAGAGCGCAGGGAAAGGGAGAATCCATGACGCCGGTGCACTTCGGCATTTTAGCGGCGGAGCGATCGGGCCCGAGCCCCTTTCATGAGGCAGAAGGCGTTTCCCTGAAGACCCTGGTGGATATTGCCGGCGAGCCCATGCTGTCCCGAGTGATTGCTACCGTTTCCGCCGTAGCCCCGGGTGCCCCGGTGCTCTGCGGCCCGGCACGGGAGCAGCGCGCGGATGCCCCTTGGCTTGAGGCAGCGTTGGAGGAGGGCGCGGTCCGCTGGCTGCCCCCGGAGCCCTCCCCAGCACGGAGCGCCGAGGCCCTTTGGTCCCAGGCTGAGGCCGAAGGCTGCGCATTGCTGCTGACCACCGGGGACCATCCCCTCCTCACGCCGGAGACCCTACGTGCCTTTTGGGCGGCGGCGGAGCAGGGCGATCAGGACGTCGCCGTGGGCCTTGCGTTCTATGACGCCGTGCAGGCAGCCTTCCCCCACTCTCGGCGGACCGCTCAGCGCTTCTCCGATGGGGCCTTCTGTGGGACGAACCTTTTTTATTTCCGCGGCGCGGGCGCGAGGGGCGTGCTCACCTTTTGGCGCGAAGTGGAAGCCCTGCGAAAGCGTCCGGATAAGATGCTCCGTACCCTTGGGCTTGGGCTGGCGGCGCGCTATCTGGCTGGGCGCCTGTCCCTGACCTCGGCCCTTGAAGCGCTGAGCGAGCGCACGGGGGCGCGGTGCCGGGCCATTCCCGTGGATGACCCGGACGCGGCGGTGGATGTGGATTCCCTGGACGATCTTGCGACGGTGCGGGCGCGCTTTGCGGCGCGGGCCGCGGAGGCGGCGCGCTCCTAGGGGGTGCCCCCGGGGCGGTTTAGCCGGGTCTCCAGGTGCCAGTTCGCCGTATCATCGAGGCGAAGCCCATCCCCGGCGAGGTGCACCTCGGTCTCCCCGACCGTTACGGTTAGACGGTTGTATCCGGCCTTGCGGCATCCTCGCTCCCCGGTAGCGGAGGCCGAGGGGGCACTGAGTACGGGAATGGTGCCCTGGGGACCGGCGATGCACCGGCTTAAGCTTTCGTGGCAATGCCCGTGCAGTATCAGCTCCGCGCCCGTTTCCGCGAGCAGCGATGCGAGGGCCTTCGCGTCCACGAGGCGCTTGCGCCACTTATCCATCCCGGGCCCGGGCGCATGGTGAACCATAAGCACCCGGGCGTAGCCGGCCGCCCCGGCGGCTCGCAAGAGATCTCTGAGGCGCTGAAGCTGCTCCGTTCCTAGGTTGCCGGTGGCGAAAGCCGGGGGAGCCGCATGGCCACTGTTGACCGTGATGAGGGCCACGGCGCCGCGGAGCTGAAGGCGGGGCCAGGGTTCCTTGTGGTTGGGGAGGTAGGGCGCCCAGAGTCGTTGAAGAGCAGCCTCGGAGCGACTAGGGATGTAGACGTCATGGTTGCCGGGGATCACGCTCACCCTTTCCCCGTCTCCAAGGCTATGGAGCCAGGCCAGGGCCTCGCTCAGCTCTTGTTCATGGCCAATGTGGGTAAGGTCACCGGTAATACACCAATGCTCCGGCGCTTCGGCCTGGGCCGCGCTGACCACCGCATCGAGGGTGGCGCGCTGATGGACGAGGTGCCGCTTGCGCCGCCAGGACATCCACCCTAGCAGCCGCTGATCCCTTAAGGTGAGGGGCGCGATGCCGCGTAAGGTGCTGAGGTGCGGGTCCGAGAGGTGCGCGAGCTTTATACTGCTCTCCCGGGGCGCCGCCGGCAGCACGAGGGGCGTAGGAAGGGTCATGGGCGAGAGGCCAACCAATTGAATCGCATTGCTATCCTTAGTAACGCCGGTAGCGGTCGTAATGCGCGGAAGGCCGCGCTCATCGAGAGCTTCGGTGGCCTTACGGCGGTGCATCAAGAGGTTACCCGATCAGCGGCGGATCTGCCGAGAGCCTTGGAGGCGCTTCTTGCCCGAAACCCCGCCGTCCTCGCAATCAATGGGGGAGACGGCACCGTGCACGCCGTGCTCACGGCGCTCGGGGATCGCCCCGCACCGCCTCTCGCCGTTTTGCCCGCGGGCAGTACCAACATGACCGCCCATGACCTTCGCTGCGGGGGACGCCTTAGCCGTCGTCGGCGAGCGCTCCTCGCCCTCCGAGATTTGCCTCTGGAAACCTGGCCTACCCTGTCCCGCGCGCCCCTCGCCCTGCGCTGCCCCAACGGCCGGGAGCTTCGGGGCTTTTTCTTTGGCATGGGCATGATTTTGCGGGGTATTGAATATTGGCATGCCAGCCTGCGCCATGGCGGCGGCGCCGGAGAGTGGGCAGCAGGGGCCGCGCTGCTACGGGTGGCCCTGGGCATGCTGCGCCGGGAAGCCCCCTTTGATACGCCGGTGCAGCTGCCGGCGGTGCTCGACGGCGATCCCCTGTCCCCGGCGCCCAAGAGCCTTTTTTTGGCTAGCACCATGCAGCGCCTTTTCCTGGGCATGACGCCCTTCTGGGGACAGGAAGCGGGGCCCCTGGCCTGCACCTGGCTGAGTGATCGTCCCCAGGGCTTGGGCTGGCGGCTGCCGGCCCTGCTCTCGGGGCGGGCCCGATTCCTGCCGCCGGCGGCGGGCTTCTTCAGCCGGCGTGGGGAAACGCTGTCCCTCACGGTGGAGGAGCCCTGGGTCATCGATGGCGAGGCCTACACCGATGAAGGAACGCTCACCCTGCGGGCCGCTCTGCCTCGAACCTTCGTGGCCCTCGCGGGGCCGGCCCCCGGGGCCAAGGGGGCTAGATGACCTTCGCGGCTCTAGAACAGCAGGCGAGCGCTGCGCTGCGCCGGGAGCTCGATCGTGCGCCCCAGCCCGCCCTTGAGCCGCTCCTAGGGACTATTGCGGATCGCTATGGGGAAGGGCTCGTGGCGATCCTTTATTACGGGTCCTGTCGCCGGGAAGACACCCTCGAGGGGCTCGTGGATTTCCACGTTATCGTGAAAGATTTCTCCGCCCTGCCCTTGGGCCTGGCCCTGGCGGCGCGCCTGTTGCCGCCGAACGTTTACTACCTTGAGGTGCCTACGGAAGCCGGGACCCTGCGTTGCAAGTACGCGCTCCTGACCCAGCAGCAATTCCTCCGCGGCTGCAGCCGTCTTTCGACCTTCCCCTACTTCTGGGCGCGCTATGCCCAGCCCATGAGCCTCCTTGCCTGCGAGCACGGGGAAACCCGAGCACTCCTCGCCTCGGCGATGCTTGGAGCGGCGGAAACGCTCCTCGTGCGGACCTTGCCCGGCCTCCCCTTGGGCGCCGGGGGAAAGGCCCTTTGGCAAGCGGCTCTGGGTCACACCTATGGCACGGAGCTCCGTCCGGAAGGACCGGGCCGCGGGGACGCCATCATCGAGCGGGACCTAGCCTTTTTCGAGGCGCTTGCCGCCCCCGTGCTCGCCCGGGAGGGTGCTTGGCGCGCCCGCAGCGGCCTGCGCTGGGCGCGCTTGACCTGGGCGCTACGGCGGCTGGCGGGGAAGCCTTTGGCGCTCGCTCGGCTGTTTAAGGCGCTCCTCACCTTTGAGGGTGCGCTGGACTACGCTGCCTGGAAGCTCGAGCGTCATAGCGGTGAGCGGATAACGATTACGCCGCGCCTGCGCCGCTTCCCCTGGCTCTTTGTCTGGCCCGAGCTATGGCGCCTGTGGCGGGCGGGGCGCCTCTAATGGGTGCGCGCCTATGGGTTCTAGAGGGGGGGAAGCCCGGGGATACTTCCCAGCTGCTGAATCTGGCCGAGCGCCTCTCCGTCCCCTTCGAGCGCCGTCGGCTTGTGCCGAAGGCGCGCTGGGTTCTGGGCAAGCCCCCGCTCCTTCCTAGCCTTTATCCCTTTGATCGGACTGCTTCCGATCCCCTAGAGCCCCCGTGGCCCGAGGTGATCCTGGTTGCCGGGCGCCGGCCCACCATGGCCGCGCTTTGGGTGCAGCGGCAAAGCCAGGGCCGGACTAAGCTGGTGATCCTCGGGCGGCCGAAGGGCTATCGAAAGCGCTTTTCCCTCATTCTTGCGCCGCCCCAGGCCCTTGTCCCCGAAGCGCCGGACGTGCTGGCCCTGGAGGCCCCGCTCTTTGTCCCGAAGGCGCCGGCCCTGGACCCGAGCACTCAGGCCTTGGAGGACGACCTGCGCGCCTTGCCCCGGCCGCTGACCGCGGTGATGCTCGGGGGCGCCAGGCCGATCAGCTCGTTGCCACCAGCGATTCCCTTTCTATGCTCATGGAATTGAGCGGCGACGGGGCACCCTTGGGCATCTATCCCCTTCCAAAAACGGTAGACTGGCGCGAGCGTTTGGAACGGCTCGTGGGCGCTTTCCCGCGCCTAGGGGCTCTGCGCGCCTCGGCCGTGGCGCGGGGCATTTTGCCGGCCCCACGGAACCTCGATGCCGTGGCGGAGGCCCTCGTGGCTTCGGGCGCAGCCTATCGTCTTGGGGAAGGGTCGGGCCCTTCGGGTCAGGCGGGAGGCATCAGCGGGGAGCGGGCGCTAGCAAAGGCCTGCGCCGCGGTTGAAGCACTTCTTGCGGAAAGCGCGCCCAAGGCGCACCACACTGTTTTGGGGGATCCATGACTGATGCTTTGCTAACTCTGCGCCGCAGCCTCGAACGCGGGGGTGCCCTGCTGATGAGCGATCAGCACCGGGTACGCCTGGAGCGCTGGGTTCGGGGGGGCTTGGAAGCGCGGCGCCTCCGCCAGGCCGATGCCGCCGTGGTGTCCTTTGGGAAGGCCGGGCGCACTTGGCTCCGGGTCATGCTGTCCCACTTTTACCGGGCGCGCTATGGCATCGACGAGCCGATCCTTTTTGAATTCGACAATTTGCACCGCTTGAACCGGGCTATCCCCAAGCTGTTCTTCACCCACGACAACTATCTTGGGGATTGGACGGGCCAGGGACGCACCAAGGCGGATTACTTCCCACGCCCCGTGCTCTTTCTGGCGCGCCATCCCGCAGATACGGCAGTTTCCCAGTATCATCAGTGGGCCCACCGCATGCGGCCCCATAAGAAGTTACTGAATCAGTATCCGCCTCACGGTGAGGCGCTTTCCCTCTTCGAATTTGTGATGGGAGAGGGCGGGGGGGTTCCGCGCATTGTGCGGTTCATGAATGATTGGGCCGAGGCCTTCCCGAAGACGCTCCGTCATCAAGTGGTGCGCTATGAAGATCTGCGCGCCGAAACGACGGAAACGCTCGCTTCCGTGCTGGCCTTCCTTGGGGCGCCGAAGGATCCAGAGGCCGTGCAGGCGGCGGTGGATTTTGCCTCCTTTGAGCGCATGAAGGCTCGAGAGGCCACGGGGGAGCGCATGGCCGGAGCGGGGGACCGGCTCACCGCTGCCGACCCGAATAACCCCGACTCCTTCAAAACCCGGCGGGCGAAGGTGGCGGGCTACCGCGACGATTTCACCGCAGAGGAACTGGCGGAGATCGACCAGTACATTGACACCCATCTCCATCCCCGCTTCGCCTACGGGCGCGGGCAAGAGAACGGCTGAAGGGGCCCTGGCTATGGCTAAACCGTGCGTCTTTATCCACACCAACCATAAGCAGATCCTGGGGGCGAAGGTGGCGCGCTGGGCGCTCAAGCGTCAAGCCGCGGACCCCGAGGCCTTTGACGTGGCCTTCATCGATACTCGAGATTACCCCGTGTTCGCTGAGCACGAGGGCCAGGCATACCTCCGCGACGGCGTGGAGCGGGTGTGGCTGAATGAGGATTTGCAGTCCTTTACGCCGTTGCGCTTTATGCCCCCGAAGCTCATGGGCTATGAGGGGCGGGCCGTGGTGATGGATCCGGACATTTTTGCCCTCGGGGACATCACGGCCCTCCTCGAGCGGGATATGGACGGCAAGGCGATTCTGTGTCGGAAGCGCTCCGGTCCCAAAGGCGCCATTGATAAGTGCTGGGCCTCCAGCGTCATGCTGTTGGATTGCGCCAAGCTTACCCATTGGGATGGGGAGCAGGGTTTCCGGGAGCTCTTCGCACGCACCCGGGATTACTCCCAGTGGGTCTGCCTGAAGCTCGAAGATCCCAATACGATCGGGGTGCTCGAGCCGGAATGGAACGACTTTGACCGGCTGACCGCCGCTACCCAGCTGCTGCATACCACGCGGCGCATGACCCAACCCTGGAAAACCGGGCTTCCCGTGGATTGGCGCCCAGCGGAACGCTTCCGAGCCTTCCCGCCCCTGGGGTGGCTTATGCGGGCCCGGCGGAAGTTCTTCGGGGAGTACGCCTTTCTTGGGAATTATCGGCGCCATCCCGATGCCAATCAGGAAGTGCTGTTCTTTGGCTTGCTGAAGGAGTGCCTCGCTCAGGGCGCTATCACGGAGGAGGAGCTGCGGGCGGAGATGGCCGCGAACCATCTTCGGCACGACGCCTTCGAGGTGCTCGAGCGCACCCCGGACCTCGCACCGCCCCCGGCGCCGCCCCTTGCCCTGAGCGCCTAGGGCCCAGGATTCATCAGGCGCTCAAGCGCGCTCAGGGCCGCTTCGAGGCTGGCCTCGGGGAGGACCGCGGCCGCCGGGGAGGGGGTCGGCAGGGGTCCGCTCTCCAGGGCGGCTAGGGTCCAGAGCCCACCGGTAGCTTCCCACTGATTCAGCAGGTTCCGGGTGTTCCGGCGAAATCGTTGGGGCGCAAGGCGCTGGGCGAGGCGATGGGTCGCGCTCTCCCAGCGAAGGGACCAGGGTTCCGGAAGCGCTGCGTAGGCCGTGATGCAGCCGGCGCTCATGGCCTCCAAGATCATCGACATGCTGTCCCCCGTGACCACGGCGAGCTTTCCTTCCCTAAGCCAGCGCTCCAGGGGGCTCGGCGCGCCCTGCGCCTGGTGCCACCAAAAGCCCTCTGCCCCCATGCCTTCCCCGTTGTCGGCGTCCCGTAGAACTTCAGCCACCGCGGCTTCCACGGCCTTCGGGGTGCGGGGACTTGTGCTGATGCGCGGTCGGAGCCCCTCGCGAGCGCACAGGGCGATAAAGCGCTGCACGAGAGCCACGGCGAAGGCGGGGGGGAGGGCCTGGGCGCCGGAGGGTCCGCCCAAGAGCAGCAGTCCATGGTGCCGGGGGGTGAGGGGCGCAGCGGAACCCGCGGCGGCGCCCAGGGGTGAGGGCAGGCAGACCACGGAGCCCAGCGTGGGATCGAGGGCGTATTGGGCCGTGGTGAGCGTGAGGTCGAGCTGTCTTGGGTGGGTCCAGGGCCGACCCAGGTGCACAATTTTGCTGCGCCCGCCGCTCGCTCGCCGAATCCATCGGGCCACCGCTTCGTTGCGTCGCCCGGCGGTAAGCACGAGGTCCGGCCAGGGGGGCGTCAGCGCAGCGCGAAAGGGCGCTTGCACGGCAGCTAGGCTCGCTTGCCGAGTCAATTGGAGCCAAAGATCCCTGCCGTTAAAGGCGAGGGCCTTAGCCGCGCCTTCCCAGCCAAAGCGAGCCGTGGCGCCCGCCCCAAGGGTTTCGAGCTGACGGTTGTCGCCCGCCTTTTGCCCAAGGAGGGTCCAGTAGCGTAGGGGCCTTGGCAAGCGTGCACTCCCCCGGAAAGTCCCAAAGGCCGTTACACTACACCACTTAGGCGCGCGAGCGCCGGATGGCAGGGCGGGAAAGGGCCTCTTGATACTCGATCACTACCTATTACGGCAGGTGCTGGGCCCCTTCGTGTTGGGCGTGGCCCTGCTGTGCGTGGTCTTCGCAGCCTTTGCGGGATCCAACGTCCTCGCCGATGCTGCAGCCGGGTCCCTGGCGCCGTCCGTGGTTTGGAAGCTTATTGCCCTCAAGCTCCTCGTGGCCGGCGAGGTCATCGTGCCATCGGCGCTCTTTTTTGCTGTGCTCTTTGTCTTTGAACGACTTAGCCGGGACCGGGAGCTGGTGGCCATGATGGCCGGTGGGGTCGCGGGCCTGCGCCTGCTTTTGCCCTTGGCCCTTGCCGGGGCCATCGCTGCGGTCCTGGTCGCCCTCCTGTCCCTCGAACTTCGCCCCTGGGCCTATCGAACCAGCTACCTCCTCGAAGATTTGGCGACGCGCCCAGACGTGAGCACCATGCGGGCGGGGCGCTTTTATGCCCTCGGTCCTCAGTTGGTGGTCACCGCCAATGGCGTGGATGGGGAGGGGCGGACGCTCCAGGACGTCTTCGCGCGACAGCAGGAGGGGGAAGCGCTTCAGCTTATCCGGGCCGAGGCCGCCCATCTGGCGCCCCCCGATGACGACGGGGTCCAGGTCGTGGAGTTTCGGCGGGGTGAGATGCTCACGCTGCGCGACGGGTTTCAGCAGGGGGACCGGCGCCAGCGCTTTGAATCCCTGACCTATCGGTGGCGCTATGGCGCCGTGCTTGGGCGCCCCGACCATCGCCGTGCCCAGGCTACGGCAGCGCTTCAGCCGTCCCCGGCGCCCAAGGATCGCGCGGAGTTTCAGTGGCGTGTGACCATGCCCGTGCTGGCCTTCGCCATGACCGTTTTGGCCGCGGCCCTGGGCGCGTTCCTTCCGCTGGCCGGGCGCTGGCGCATGGCCGCAGCCGTGGGGCTGTATATCGCCGTATTCTATTTGGCGGCGGCCGCGCAAACGGCGCTAGAGAACGGATCTCTCGCGGCCTTTCCCGGGCTCTATGGCCTGCCCCTGCTCCCCTTGCTGGCGGCGGTGGTGGTGGCCTTCCTTGGACGGCGCCTCGCGTGAAGGGCTTCACAAAAGCGGATCGCTACGTCGCCGTTGCCGTGCTCAAGGGCTATGGGCTCGTGACCACCGTGCTCCTCGTGCTGTTTTCCCTCTTCGCCTTCCGAGAGGAGCTCGAAAGCGTGGGTGCCGGCGCCTACAACGCTCTGGGCGCGCTGCTCTTTGTGGCGATGACCACGCCCGCGCGCATCCTTCGCCTTTTACCCTTCGTGACGCTCCTGGGGACGGCCTATGGGCTCTGGCAGCTGGCGCGGCGCAGTGAGCTATTGGTGTTGCGGGCCGCCGGCGCATCCCTGCCGCGGATGGCCCTGGCGACCCTTCTGCCGGGCATGCTCATTCTTTTAGCGACTCCGGTGATGCACGAGTACCTCTCGCCCCGCCTGTATGCGGGGGCAACCCTCGCTCGGGATCTCGCCCTAGGGCGGGCCGATGAGGTGGCCGGGCGAGGCTTCTGGTCCCGTTCCGAGCGCACGCTCATTGAGGTTGGAGGGTTGGAGCACGGGCGCGTGCCTACGAATTTGCGCATCTACGAGCTGGGGGAAGACGCCACCGTTCGCTCGGTGATTCTGGCGGCCTCCGCCGATCCCCTCCCCCAGGGCACCTGGCGCCTGGTGGAGGCGGAGCGTCGGGTGTTCACGCAGGACGGCATGGTCCGCACCGCGGCCCCGGCGGAATGGCGGCCCTGGTGGGTGGATGAAAGCTTCCTTCGTGCGCCCCCCGTGGACAGCTTGTCCTTCTCGGACCTTTCGGGCTACGTGCGCTATCTCCAGGAGACGGGGCAGCCTTCGGCACGCTGGGAGCTCGCCTACTGGCGCATGTGGGCCCTCCCCCTTACCGCCGTGCTGCTGGGCTTACTTGCTCTGCCCATGGCACAGGCCACGGCGCGGCAGGGGACGGCCCGTTATGCGGGCCTCGCACTGGGGACGGGCCTTGCTTACTATTTCCTCGAACAGTTGCTGAGCAACGTTGGCCTTGTGGCCCAGCTGCCGGCCCTTGGCGTCGCTTTCCTGCCGCCCCTTGTTCTTCTGGGGCTCGTGGGCGTGGTGCTTCGCCCCAGCACGTGATTTGCCTCTCTAAAGAAAGGAACGGTTTTGGCCATTTTTAAACGCTTTATTCAACGCTATCCCGGGCAGAGCGCGCTGCTGATCTTTGCCCTGCTCCTGTCCGGGGTCGCGAACAGCGTGGGCCTGTCTGCGCTCCTTCCCGTGCTGAACCTGGCCTTTGAGAGCGACGTTCCCGATTCCGGGGTTGAGCGCGTGGCCATCGATGCGCTCCGGGCCCTTGGGCTCAATCCGGAGCTGGGCGTGCTGCTCATGGTGATTCTAGGCGCCATCGTCATGAAGAATCTCATGGTGCTGTTTGCGGAGGCGCGCATTGGCTATATCGCTGCGGACGTGGCCACGGGGCTCCGCCTGCGCCTATTGCAGGGCATTCTTCGCTCTCGCTGGACCTACTTTGCGGGCCAGTCCCCGGGAAAGCTGGCGAACGCCATGAGCACGGAAGCCTACCGGGCCTCCCTTGCCTATGTAATGGGAGTGCGGGTGCTGGCCCTGGCCATTGAATCGCTCATCTATGGGGTGTTTGCCTTTGCCGTCTCCTGGGAAGCGACGGTCTTTGCTGCCGGCGCCAGCGTGGTCATCCTCCTTCTGTCCCGAAGCCTGGTGCGCATGGGCCGAGATGGCGGCGTTCTTCAAACCCAGTGGTACCGCCAGCTTCTTGCTTCCCTAACGGACACGCTGCAGTCCGTTAAAAGCTTTAAGGCTATGGGGCGGGAGCACCTTGCGGACAACGTGCTTAGCGAAGAAACGAGCGCGCTACGCGGCGCGCTGCGACGGGAAGCGCTGGCCACGGCCTCCCTCGAGTCGGCCCAGGAACCGATGTATGCCCTGGTCATCGCCGGGGGTATCTACTTCGCCTTTTCCCTCTTTGATGTGCAGATGGCCACCGCGACCTTCCTGATCCTGGTGCTCGCCAACCTGCTCAAGCAGGTGGGAAAGGTGCAGAAGCAGTATCAGCGCATGGCCATCTACGAATCGGCCTTTTGGGCCTTGGATGAAACCATCAGCGATGCCGAGAGTAAGGCTGAGGTGATGGAAGGCACCCAGCCGCCGCACTTCGATAAGGAAATCACGCTAGAGGGGGTGACCTTCAGCTACGGCGATCACAACATTCTGTCGGAAACCTCCCTGTCCATCCCCGCCGGAGCGCTGACTTGCCTGGTTGGGGAGTCGGGCTCGGGCAAAACCACGGTCACCGATTTAGTCATGGGGCTTGTGCGGCCCACGGCGGGGGCCGTGAAGGTGGACGGGACGGACCTGCGCGATATCGACCTGGCGGCCTGGCGCCACCAGATTGGCTATGTGCCCCAGGAGACGCTGCTGCTCCACGACACGGTGCGGCGTAACGTCACCCTCGGGGAAGGGGGGGTGAGCGACGAAGCGGTAGAGAAAGCCCTGCGGGCAGCGGGGGCCTGGGATTTTGTCAGCGCCTTGCCGGAGGGCTGGGACACGGTGGTGGGGGAGCGGGGAACGCGCATCTCCGGTGGGCAGCGTCAGCGAATCATGATTGCCCGGGCCCTGCTTGGGAATCCGCGCCTGCTGATTCTGGACGAGGCCACGAGCGCGCTCGACCCCGAATCGGACCGGGCCATCGCCGATACGCTGTGCGCCCTCCGCGGTTCCCTAACGCTCCTCGTGGTCTCCCACCACAGTTCCCTGTCGAGCGCCGCGGACCTCGTTTATCGCGTGACCCGAGGCGCCGTGGCCTTGGCGCCGAGCAGCGAGGACTCGCCCGCTTAGGTCCGCAGGAGCGCGGTGATCCGCGCAAGGGTGGCGTCAAGCTGGGGTGCTGCGACATCGCCCTGGCCCCAGGCCTCAGGGGGGATAGGCGTGGGGCTGAAGGCGAACTGGGGCTGGTCCCGAAGTCCCTCAAATACGCAGCGAAGATCTCGGCTGAGGCGCTGGGGCCCTAGGTGAAAGAGGGCGCTGTAGGCTAGGCTCTGCACCGATCGATCCCGGGGCCGTCCCGATCCCCGCTGGGCCATATCCCCCAAGTCAAACACCCGAACCGCTTTACCCGTGCCGAGCGCTTCCGAGAGCATGGCAATGCTGTCCCCCGTGACCATGAGGGCTCCGGCCCGGGCGAGGATGGCTCGGTAGGGATTGGGGCCCGAGCCCCAGGGGAGAAAGCGGTCCTGGGGTCGCCAGGGATGGGCGGCGAGGCGCTCCACCGCCGCGGTTGGCGTGCGGGGACTGGTCGTCACCCAAAGGGCGCGATCTCCGGCCAGGGCCTGGGCCTCCGCGAGGAGGCGCCGGGCGCTTTTCGGTCCTAGCGTATAGGGGCCGCTGGGCCCGCCCATGAGCACCCCGAGCGCCTCCCCTGCCTTCGCTCCTTCCTCTCCTAAGGTGAACGCATCCTCAGCCTTCCGAGCGGCGTCTAGCGCGGACTCGCTAAGGCCATGAAGCGTGAGGGGGTTCTCCAGCACCTTGGGATGGGCGGGTCGTCGATACTGGGGCGTAGTTACCGTGAGGGAAAAGGCGTCCGGCGGGGCCCAGGTACGTCCAAGAAAAACGGTCATGCCCTCGGGGCTTTGCTGGGCAAGGGCCCGGGCGAGGGCCTCGTTGCGCAGGGCTGCGCTGATGATCAGATGCCGCTTTGCGCTGGGCAGCGCCAGGGGCGCAGCGCCCCGACCGCTGACCTGATGCATAAGGCTAAGGAGATTGGCCTGAGGAAGGCGCCAGCGCGGGGTGAGGGTCTCTAGGGGCGCCCCTAGGTGGTGGCTGAGGGCGGCCGCAAGGGCTTCTATTTGCCCGTTTTCCCCTGCGCGATGGCTGCGCAGCGCGACAATCGCGAGGGGCGCCGCCATCGGAGATCGCGCTTAGGCGTAGGCGGTCGCCGCGGCCCGAGGCTGATCGAAAAGACGCTGAGCCACAGCGGCGTAGCCTTCGATAATCTGTTCCACCTGCTCATCGGTGTGCGCAGCGGAGAGACTGCAACGCAGCAGGCTGAGGTTCTTCGGCGCGCCCGGGGGCACGACCAAGTTCACATAAACACCCGCGTCGAGAAGAGCTTGCCATGCGGCGGCGGCTTGCTCCGGGCTATCCATAAGGCTGGCGATAACCGGGCTAGGCGCTGCGCCGAGCTTAAACCCGAGGCTCGTGAGCCCTTCGTGCACGCGCTCGCAGTTCTTCCACAGCTGGCTCCGAAGCGCTTGCCCCTGGGCCACGCGCTTGAGGGCGGCGCGGGTGGAGGCAATCACCGAGGGGGTGCTGGATGCGGTGAACATGTAGGCGCGAATCTGGCTGCGCAGCGGCGCGACGTCGTGCTTTCGGCTTGCGAAGAAGCCGCCGACGCTGCCGAGGCTCTTGGAGAAGGTGCCGGTAACGAAGTCGATCTCGTCTTCGATGCCAAGGGTTTCCGCGAGGCCTCGACCCGTTTCTCCCATGATTCCGAAGCTGTGGGCGTCATCCAAAAGGAGGAAGGCGCCGTGGCGCTTCACCACTTCGCAGAACTGATCGAGGGGGGCGACATCCCCGAGCATGCTGTAGAGGCTTTCCACGATGACCAGGGTCCGGGCGCAGCGGTCGCCGAGGCGACGCAGGCGCTTGTCTAGGTCCGCGGGGTCGTTGTGGCGGAAGCGATAGATTTCGGCGCCGGAAAGCTTGGCCCCTTCGTAGATGCTGGCGTGGGAGTCGGCATCGAGCATGATGACGTCCCCGGGCCCTGCGAGGGTGGAAATTGCGCCTACGTTGGCTACATAGCCGGTGGTGAAGGCAATGGCCGACCGCGTGCCCAGGAAAGCGCTGAGCTCCCGCTCGAGCGCGGCGTGCCCTGCGTAGGTGCCATTGGCTAGGCGGGAACCCGTGGTCCCCGTTCCGTGGGTGCGCACCGCCTGGGCCGCAGCCTCGATGCAGGCGGGATCAAAGGTGAGGCCGAGGTAATTATTCGTGCCGGCCAGGATGACGCGCTTGCCTTCAATCCTACCTTCCGTCGCTGACCCCGTGACGTCGATGGTCGCGCCGATGGCGTTGACGCCGAGCTGGCCAAGCTGGTCTTGGAAGTCTCGGGCCGCATCTAGCTTTTGGAGAAGGCTCATGGGCAAGTCGCCTAAGTTAGGTTCTGAATCCGCCGGGCCAGGTCCGCAATGGTGCGCACGTCGCCAAGCTCATTAATCGGGAAAGCCACGTCGAAGCGGTCTTCAAGCGCTTCAATCAGTTCCATCACGTCCAGGGACGCCAAGCCAAGCTCGTCTATCAAATCACTTTCTGGAGGAACAATGGAGCCTCCAGCGTGTGACTGAGCCAGCAGCGTCTGAATTTCAGAGACGCATTCGTCGTAACTAATCATGCGTAATGGATTCCTCGGACGCCGTCTCCGCTAACTAAGCTGATGCAGCGGCGCCCATGCTTTCCCCAAAGCGCCTGCAGTTTGTCATCTAAATGCCTGACTTACAACAGGACTTTTTTCTAACCAGGCGACCTGGGACGAATAGAGGAAAGTCTGAGGGGCCGTCCCTGACTCTGATGTGAATCAGAACCTCAGAAGTGTTTCACAGCCGTCGCAAGGCGCGCGGCGGTGAAACAATTGAGAAACAATGGAGAGAAAGCTTAGGCGTACTCTTCCGTAGGGTCGGGGAACTCTAGGTGGCGCCGAAGGAGGTGCGTTAGGCCGTAAAAGGGCAGGGTATCGGCGAGGGCCACGGCCATCTTAAAGAGGTAGTTACTCACCATCAGGGTGAATAGGGTGGCGAGGGCCATGTCTCCCGCGAGGAAGGCGGCGCCAAAGGTCACGGCGATCACCATGAAGGAGTCCACTAGCTGGCTGATGAGGGTGGAGAAGTTATTGCGCACCCAGAGATGCTTCCCCTTGGTCACGCGTTTCCAGAAGTGAAAGAGCTGCACATCGCAGAACTGCGCCGCGATGTAGGCGAGCATGGAGGCAAAAACCGCCCCCGAGGTGCAATAAAAAAGTAGCTGGTAGAACTCGATGGTGCCTTCCACGGTGGTGCCGTTGGGCAAAAAGACGCCCTCCGCCAGGCGCAGCTGCTGCCACGGGGGCATGGCTTCCGGGCCCACGGAAGGAAGGGCCTGACCGAGCCAAAGGGTCCCGAGGATGAAGAAGTTCAGCCCCAGGCCCACCCACACTAAGAAATTGGCCCGGGCGCGGCCGTAGAGCTCGGAGATGAGGTCCGTAACAAGGAAGGTGATGGGATAGGGCAGTACGCCCACGGCGAGGCTCATGGGGCCCAGCTCTACGAAGCGCGTAATTCCGATGATGTTCAGCATGG